>JAUVAN010000161.1 GCA_030591725.1 Deltaproteobacteria bacterium | reverse complement strand
GAAAACACGGCAGGGACAGATCGCCCCGCTGAGCTTCGGGGATCTTGAGCAGGGATCGGATCTGTGCCTCGTCCCGACCCGCAGCCCTTGCCACCACCTCGGTGAACGCATTCTCGTATCTTTTCATGATCTGAATTCCGTCCGATGGATGAGGTTAGAACCGGATTACTGCGGCAACACCGTTGGTATCTCCGAAGATTGGAAGCACGGAGACTTCCACGTCGATGTCGGTTTCGTCCTCGTCTTCGAGGTCGGGCTCCTCATCGCCCCCACCCTTCTTGGTCAGTCGCATGATTCCCCAGACAGCTCCACCCACGGCTATGGCCGCTCCCACACCGCCCAGTATGTCGGCGATAAACGCCATGTCGTGCGCCTCGTCCTGCGCTGCGGGATCCGCATCCGGGTCGGTGGGTTGCTTGCCTTTTGCCAGCGAACCGATAACCCCCCAGCCCACGATGGCGGTTACTCCTCCCACGCCCGCGACGACCCATGGCACCACATCCAGGGCCTCCACGCCCTCCCCGTCTTCCTCTTCTCCTTCGTCGCCCTCTTCTTCGTCGCCTTGTGCGATCACCGGAGCCGGGCCGGCCTGCCCCAGCTCCATGTCA
This sequence comes from Deltaproteobacteria bacterium, assembly GCA_030591725.1. Taxonomy (GTDB): domain Bacteria; phylum Myxococcota_A; class Polyangia; order JAAYKL01; family JAAYKL01; genus JAUVAN01. The sequence goes on along the minus strand of JAUVAN010000161.1, from coordinate 8,339 downwards.
GCGTCTATCGGAGTGGTCTGACCAGAGGATACCGCCACGTTCATCTTGAAATCCTCGAAGCCCTTTTTGGATATCTTGATCTTGTGAGCCCCTACCGAAAGCGAGATCACGCCTGACACGGGCGTCTTGCCCATATCCTTGCCGTCCACGTACACCGTGGCCTCCGCCTCCGATGCGGTAATCTTGACCCCCGTCTTGGCGATGCGAACCTCCAGGTTGGCTACCTTCGCCAGGAGGGTGGTTCGGTCCTCGTTATCCGGAGTGGCGTCCAGGTAGCGCTTGAGATAGTCGACCGCCTTCACGAGCTCTCCGACCTTCTCCTGGGCCATCGCGATGTTGTACAAAAGGAGCGGCTTGGGTTCGAGCCGGTACGCCTCCTCGAACTCTTCGATGGCCTTGTCGTACCTGCCCTGAGTGTAGTAGTCTTGCCCCGCCATGAAGTGCTGACGGGCACCGGCGAGCGCTGACGATCCCGCGAAGAGAACCGCGAGGGCAATTATGACGCAAATATGTTTCATCGCTTTTCTCCCAAAAAACTCGAAAAAAGGGAAATTCACCACGCGCTTGTAAACTTCGCTCCGTGTGAATTTGTAAGTTCAATTATATATTGGATGGTATAGAAAACAACCACGACATTGAAAAAGTGAAAAGGCAAGGTTCCCGAGGATTCCCTCCAATGAGCATGAAAGAGCAAAACCACAGCCTGCCGGTCTCCCTTATGGCGCCGATTCTCGCGGTCCTCCTGGTGTCCTGTGCGGTGCGGTGCGGGACGGAGGCAATCGAGCCGGTCAAGAGCCACGAGCCGTCTACCGGCGGCACGAGCACGGACAGCGCTTCCACTGCGGCGGCGTCCTGCGTTGACGGAGCACGGGCCCTGGCTCACATAGAAAAACTCGTGCGCTTCGGGGCGAGACACGCGGGCACTCCGGGCCTGGAAAAGACACGAGTGATGATCGTTGATACTCTGCGCGGCTTCGGACTGGAGCCGGTCCGCCGCGATTTCAAGGCCTACACTCCTCACCCGGACATGAAAGAGGTGATGATGGCCAACATCACCGTGGACATACCCGGCCCGGGAAAGAAATGGATCCTCATCGGCGGCCACTTCGACGGGAAGATCATCGAGGAGGGCGTGTTCCTCGGGGCCAACGACGGAGGATCCTCCACCGGCCTGCTTCTGGAGATCGCGCGCTGCCTGAAAGAAAATCCCCCGGCGGCGCCCGTGAGAATAGCCTTCTTCGACGGGGAGGAGTCGCTGTTGAAATGGACTGATTCCGATAGCCTCTACGGATCCAAAAGAATGGCCGCAGACCTGCTCGAAAAGAACGAGCGCGACATGTTCGCGGCAATGGTCAACGTGGACATGATCGGAGACAAACGCCTCAAGATCTTCCGCGACACCATGTCTACCCGCTGGGTCTTCCCTACGCTCGAGCAAACGGCAAAACGCCTGGGGCACGAACTCCTCTTCACCGGCCCGCGCATGGCCATCGAGGATGATCATGTCCCCTTCATGAAGATCGGGATCCCGGCGGCCAACCTCATCGACCTGCGGTTCGGCCCCGGATGGACGTCGAACGCCTACTGGCACACTGCGCAAGACACTGTCGATAAACTGTCCGCAAACAACATGACCTCCGTGGGGCAGATTGTGCTGGACAGCATTCCCGATCTGGCGAAAGGTGCACCTTCGAAAGAGCTTTTAAAATGAAACGCATCGACGCTTCCAAAAAAGGGATCTTCTCAATCAGCTGGGCGCCGGACAACCGGTGGGTGGCCTACGTTCGGGGCGACGACGAAGTGTGCATCGCCGATGTCGAATCGGGCGAGATCCGTGTCATCGGCCAGGGCAAATGCCCGGGCATCACTGCGGACAACACGGTAGTAATGGAGAGGAAAAACCAGATCGTCACGGTCTCACAAGCAAAAGAGACGACCCTGCTGGGTATCGACGCCATGCACAGGAACTCGCCCAAACGACAGCCGCAACTGTCCCCCGACGGCAAGTGGTTTACATTTGTCATCAATAACCTCTACGACAAGGAGAGCGAGTCGAAGAACGCTTATTCCTATCGCCATTTTGTCGGGATCTGTCCCATCGACGGAAATAAGCCGGTAAAAATCAACAACCAATGGTACGGGGGAACGACCTCGTGGTTCCCGAACAGCAAACTCTTCACCCACTACGAATTCGACTCCACCGGCGGCGCCCGAATACACATTGTCGGAATAGACGCCGTGGAACACGCGGTGATGTTCGGGCTCCACCCATCCATCTCCCCCGATGGAAAGCGCGTCGCGTGCAAACCCCGCAACGGCGGGAACGTCGTGGTCTATTCGGGCGACGAGGGATCATGGAGCAACAACGATATTGACCTCAAGGTGTTCAAGCTTCCCGAAAGCAAGGGACGTATCAGCGCCACGCCTCCTGCGTGGCTCGACAATCGCTTCGTGCTGATCGACGAGGGCGACAAGTTGTGGCGAGTGGACACCCGCAAGGAAAACGCCGTCGAGATGAAAAAGATACCCGTCCCGAATATGCGCGGACAGCACACCATGATGCTCTCCCCGTCCAGAGAGCTCGTCGCCATGGAGGTGGAGAGGGGGGACGGTTTCGAGCTACTAGTAACATCGGTGAACTAGTTGCCCCCCCCAACGAATGGAAAAAGGTCGCCGGTACCGGAGGGGGGACTCGAACCCCCACAGGCATAAGCCCACCGGATTTTGAATCCGGCGCGTCTACCGATTCCGCCACTCCGGCACGGGAACAACGGCGGTGGGCGTGGTAGCACGGAGCCGCTTCAAAGTCCAGCAGCGGGGCCAGGGTGGATCATACACAAGAGAAGTGCGGCAACAAAGGAGTGGAAAGATGAAAAAAACACGCGTCCTTATTCTTGGAGCGGCAGGCCGAGATTTTCACAATTTCAACATGGTGTACAGGGACAATGCTGACGTGGAGGTGGTGGCGTTCACGGCGACACAGATCCCGAATATCGACGATCGCACCTACCCGGCGGCCCTTGCTGGAAAGCTGTACCCCAAAGGCATTCCCATCATGCCGGAGGAAGACCTCAAGTCGATCATCGAACAGCGGGATATCCATCTGGCGGTAATGTCCTACAGCGATCTCCCATACGATTACGTGATGCACATCGGATCCATGGTCAACGCCGCCGGCGCCGACTTCCAGATGCTGGGAACTGCCAGGACGTTTGCGAAATCAACCAAACCGGTGATCGCGATAACCGCAGTGAGAACGGGTTGCGGCAAGAGCCAGGTGTCCAGATTCATCGCGTCGCGCTTGAGGGCGGCGGGCAAACGAGTCGTATCGGTTCGTCATCCCATGCCCTACGGCGATCTCGCGCAGCAGGCCGTACAACGAATGGCCACCATCGAAGACATCGACAATTACAAATGCACAATTGAGGAGCGCGAGGAGTACGAGAAGCACGTAGAGGACGGAGGCATCATCTACGCGGGCGTCGACTACGAGGCTATTTTGCGCAAGGCGGAAGAAGAGGCCGACATCGTGCTGTGGGACGGAGGAAACAACGACCTTCCCTTCTACAAGCCCGACCTGTGGATAACCGTTGCCGATCCCCTGCGCCTGGGCCACGAATCATCCTTCTACCCCGGCGAAACCAACGTCCGGGGTAGCGATGTCCTGGTGATCGGGAAAGCGAACGTCGCGTCGAACGACGCGGTGACACAACTGGAAGAGAACCTGCGCCGATTGAACCCCGACGCAAAGATCGTACGGGCGGCTTCGGTTCTCCAGGTGCAAAACGCGGAGATCATCAAGGGAAAACGAATTCTCGCCGTGGAGGACGGTCCGACTCTCACCCACGGTGGAATGTCCTTCGGGGCGGCCACCCAGGCGGCGAAAGAGAACGGCGCGCTGGAGCTCGTCGATCCGCGCCCGTGGGCGGTCGGAGGCCAGAAGGAGACCTTCGACAAGTACCCGGGAATCGGCGCGCTGCTTCCGGCCATGGGGTACTGGGATCAACAGGTTGCGGATCTCGAGACGACCATAAACGCGGTCGATTGCGATGCCGTGGTGATCGGCACCCCGTTCGACATCAAGCGAATAGTCCGGATAAACAAACCCACCGCAGTGGTCACGTACGCCCACGAAGACATCGATCCTGCTTCGGGCCTGGCCAAGATCGTCGACGAATTCCTCGCCACCCTGTGATAGAATCTGTGTTGAAGAGAGGTGACAATGATAGGCACCAGTGATCTCAAACGCGGGGTGATGATAGAGATGGACAACGCGCCGTGGGTAATCCTCGACTGTCAGTTCCAGACGCCGTCCGCCCGGGGAGCGAGCACCATAGTCAAGGTGAAGGTGCGGAACCTCAAGACCAGCGCGGTTCTGACCAAATCCTTCAGGGGTGGAGACACTGTGGAGGAGGCGGACTGTGAGAAGCGTCCGGTTCAGTTCCTGTATCGCCAAGACGACGAGTTTGTTTTTATGGACGATGAAACCTACGATCAGCTGTCCCTTTCAGAGGACGTGCTCGGAGACGCCCCGGGCTACCTGATCGAAGGAATGAAGGTTCGCTCGCTTCACCACAACGGGGAGGTTTTCTCGGTAGAACTCCCAAACAACGTGGATCTGACCGTGACCGAGACCGCGCCTTCCATCAAGGGCGCCACGGCACAGGCGCAGATGAAGCCGGCCACCCTGGAAACCGGCATCGAGATCCAGGTCCCTCCATACCTGGAGTCGGGGGAAAAAGTGAAGGTAGACACCCGCGACGGTCGCTTTATCGAGAGAGTTAAATCCTAGTGAGGAGGAAGAAAATGGTTATTCGAATGACATTCTGGATGGTTATTGCATTGTTTGCGCTGGCAGCATCGGCATGCAGCAACCAACCGCCATTGCTGAATCTGGACGCGGGAAGTGGCGATTCCGACACTGACTCGGACACGGATTCCGATACTGACTCGGACACGGACTCGGACACGGACTCGGACACCGATTCCGACACTGACTCGGACACGGATTCCGATACTGACTCGGACACGGACTCGGACACGGATTCCGACACCGATTCCGACACTGATTCCGACACGGATTCCGACACGGACACCGGAGACGGAGACTGTGCATCACCGTACGTGGCGTCGCTCGGCACTCAATCGGGAGACGTTACCAGCACCTCCGATGACTACGAAACAACCTGCGATCCATACGGAGGCGGGTCCGGGAGTGGCCCGGACGAGTTCTGGGAGTTTACCCCCTCGTCGAGCGGAACCCTCACGATCGAGATGGACCCGGACGGTTGGGATTACTGCGCCATCGAGGTCATGACAGACTGCGGCAACTCGGGCACATCACTGGCTTGCGACGCCGAGCCATACCCGCCCACCGATTCGTTCTGCTCGCTCACGCTGTCCGTCTCTGCGGGCACAACCTACTATATCGCCGCCGAGAGCCACTCGGAAACCGGCGGCTCCGGACCGTACGACCTGACCCTCACAATGTAGGGAGTAAAAACCTAACGATCCCGACAGTTTACTTTGCCGAACAGGATCCGGCCGGCTCCCTGGCGGTCCTCGCCGTAGACAAGTATCACCCGGCTACCACGCGCATCTATGGCCACACGGATGAAATCCGATTTGTCCGCGTAGATCTGAAACTCCCCACCCTTCTTCACGCCCTTCAAATCGAAGCGGTTCAAACCCACCAGGAAACTGCGCTGGAACGAACGGATCGCAGCGGAGAACACGAGCGGATCCCCATAAGTAATCAGCGGGCCCTGAAAACCGTCCGCCCGGGAGATCCGCGCAGGCGAGTCGGTGGGGTTTCCGGCGGAGTCGATCATCCTGAAGTAAAACTCGGGTTTTCCGTCGTCGTCCGCATCATCCCGATAGGAAATCCCAAACCGCTCGCCCACGACCGTGAGACTGGGCGTACAATCCAGGAACCGGCATTCGGCCACCGTGTTCAGATTATCGATCTCGAGCCCATCCCCCAGCAAAGCCACCCGAACCCTCGCGACGGCTTCCTTTTCGCCCCGGACGATCTCGATCCAGGAGATCAACACCTTTCCCCCGTTCGCGGCGAGTGACGGGCCGGCCCCGGCGCCGCTAACCGACAGGCTCTTCATGCCGGTGACCGCAAGTGTCTCCGGATCGACTGACGCAAGTCCGATCCTCGACGACTCGGGATCTCCTTCGTGCCACGCCACCACCAGCTTTTTACCGCTCGCCACCAGCGAGATGGAGGAAGCGAACACACCCGCGGCGCCGACCCTGACGATCCCGACCGGTTCGTCATCTCCGCGTATCACCGCCACATGGGCTCCCCCCGCCCTTCCACCGCTGGGGCGCTCCAGGATCCCCAGAGCGACCCCTCCCCCCTTGAAACCGCAGGAATCCAGGTGCTCTGCGCGAAAGGAGGTGCCCTCCGCAGCCGGCCAAAACGTCTTCACACCTCCATCCTCGACGGCATCTGGCATACGCGACGGCACCGAACACCTCTCCAGCATCCGCGCCTCGCCCATCCTGCCGCCGTCCTCATCTATCTTGACAAACCATGTTTTCCAACCCGAGGACCAGGCGACCGCAAGGCCGCCGCTCGAAATTCGCGACATGGTGAGAGTGTTCGGGGCGTCCTCGATTAACGCCAACACCGCTTCCTTTTCCATGCGACAGGCCTGCTGCTCCCTTTCCCCCCCGCAGCTCACCGTGGCCGAGACCATGGCAATGCAGATCAGCATCCTTGCCGCGCCGATCACGGCCGCACTTCCAATTGAGCTTTCACGACCTCCACGATCAGGTCACGACACTCCGCCAGATCGGACGGAACCTTCACCGGCAGGAACCTGCTCCAGCGCCCCTTCCTGGATACCTTCAACCAGGATACCTCCAGGTGTTCCGACAGTTGTCCGACGAGGCGTTCGAACTGGATTACCGGCCTGCCCTGCGCCAACTTTCGAGTAACGAACCAATCGAGCCGGGGCGGTCGGACGAGCGCCTCTGCATTGAACACAAACGTATTGGTGTTGATGAACGGAATGGTGTCGAGGTCGAAAGTGGACGGCAACCGGAACGCCTCGATGATCGACATCCTACCGCCGTGAATCGCCGGAAAACCGCCCACGTCCCCCGGAAGGGTCTCGACCAGCTCCACCGACATGGGCCTTTGAAGCTCCACGTGCATCCCGATGACGGCGGGATCCAGGCCGGCGCCGAGATTGTCCACATTGGAGAGGGTAATCCACCTCCCACCGCCGGCGATGAAACGATCCAGAACCTTACTCCTGGCGATCGCGTAGGGAAAATCTCCGTGACCCGGCGCGTAGAGCGATGGTTTTCCGTCCGCATCCTTCAGGATATTGCCGTTCGGCTCTATCCTCACGGAGACGAACTGGTTGAAACACGTGACCTCGGCGCCGATGCCGATCTTCTCCAGATGCTGCTTCGTCGGCCGGTCCGTGGCAAAGCTGTTCATGAGAAAGACGGGCGCCTTGCCCCCACTCGACGACACCACCTGGTTTATCTTCAGATCCAGAAAAGACCGTCCGTCGAGGGCCTCCACTGTACCCTTGACGATCCCGCCGAAACGAGTGGCCATGCCGCCGTTCAGGATGACCACGCCGACCCTGCCGGCCGCTATCTCTGCCGCCCCCACTCGAGCGAAGTGTTGCCACTGCTCGGCTCCGCAACGGGGAACCGTATCCATAAACCCGTCGCCGGGCACTTCGACGGCCCCCTCGAGGCGACAGGTCTCCTCGTCGATCTCACCGGCGACGTAGCTTCGCCTGAGCTCGTCGAACGGAATCTCGTCGAACCCGTTGGAATCGAGCACGGACCTTGTATCATCGTCAAATTGCATCATTTGGTGGGGCGACTTGAGGGAGATTCAGACGCGGGCCTACTCGAAGCTGAAATCAATCTTGTACTTGCCGGTAACGGGAACGCCGGGAGCCTCCGTCGTCTCCACACCCCTGGCCGCGCCGGCCACGCACTTCTTGATCCCGCCTCCGGAAATCTCGCTCTTCTTGACAGAGGCGTCAGCGGCCTTCTTGGAATCGGCCTTGAACTCGATATCGAGATTCATGAGACCCTTGGCCTCGCGATCTTTCTCGAGAGCCGCTTCGTAACAGGCCTTGAACTCGCCATTCTTGGCATCGAGCGCGTTGTTCAGGCTGCTCTCAAACTTTGGATTGAGCTCGGCCCCACAGGCGGCCATGAGCATACCCATCGCCGTGAAAAGACCGATCGCCAGCATGATTTTTGTCGTTTTCATGTTCATCCTCCTATTTGCCCTGCTCGAGAATGTTGAACTCGACGCGACGGTTCTTCTCTTTACCCTCATCGGTGTCGTT
>JAUVAN010000034.1 GCA_030591725.1 Deltaproteobacteria bacterium | reverse complement strand
GGATCACCGATTGGCTCGGCAAGGAGGCTGCGGAGAAGATCTCACAGCTCGGCGAGGAGCTGGCCAAGGAGCTCGGGATCAAGATCTCCAACGATGAAAAGGTAAAAGCAGAGATCGGGAAGCTCACCTCCAAGATTCTCAAGGACAAGTCGGTCAAGAAGAAAACGGACAAGATCGCCGACAAGGCCACGTCCGGGTTCCTCAACAAGGTCAAGCTGGGCTGGAAAGCAATTCAGGCAGGCGGCGTCGATGCCTACAAGAAGAAGGTGAAGGAAAAGACCACCCGGATCGCCATGGAGGTGATCAGCGAACATCTCGATAACCAGGTGATGAAAGATCCACGCATGACCGGGTTGATCAAGGACTTCGTGCCGCTCCTCCAGCTCCAGGGCAAGATCACCGCGATATCCCTCGCGGACAATCTCTCTCCTGTGGCATCCAAGAAGATCCTCGGCATCGCGCTCACGCTGTCCGTGACCGGCAAGTCCGACGAGACCTCCAAGAAGGTGGAAACCTGGATACAGAAATGCGACGGCCACGTGGAGAAACAGATAGAAAAGTTGTTCAGGGGAATCGCCGATCTGAAATCCGTCGAGACGGCGTTGCAGGGAATAGTGGTTCGCGTAGTCGCGCACGATCGCACAAAGACAGAATTCGTCACCATGATGAGCAACATCATGAAGGACAAGGACGCGAACAAGGCCATGATCAAGGCCTACGAGAACACCGCTTTCGACAAGAGCGAGAAAGCCATACGGGCGAGCATCGAGAAGATCGTCAAACTTCCGGTGGTGGACAACGAACTGTTCGCGGCTCTCGAGCGGTTGTCAACGGCTCCCGGCGCCAACGGGATCATGGAAAAGGAGATGGCCGGCATCGGGGAAGACCCCGAGATGGCCAAGCTCGTCGACGGCTTTGTCGTCGGGTTGCTCGATACCTGTGGCGACCCCGTCAAATAACACGACGACCATCGTTCGTCCGGCGCCGCTCCAGCGCGGCGATCGAGCTTGTGTGACGGCGCCCGCCGGTCCGGTACCGCCGGATTTGCTGCGCTCGGGGCTGGATCGTCTGGCCTCTCGTTACACGGTCCTCAGGGACGACCGCCTGACCGACCGAAACGGATACCTGGCCGGTTCGGATTCAGTTCGACTGTCAGGGTTACAGGAAGCCCTCGATCATGAGGACGCAGCCGTGGTCATCGCCGCTCGTGGAGGTTACGGGACCACGCGCATTCTGGACTCCCTGGATCTGACAGGGCTGTCCGACAGGCCAAAGTGGATTGTCGGTTCCTCCGATCTGACCGCCCTGCTCCTTCGCCTGTGGACGGATCTCGGGATGCTCTCGATCCACGGTTCCATGGTCGCGAGGTTCACCTCCACCGAGGATGAAGACGTTGACAATCTCTTCCGTCTGCTTGAAGGCGGCTCCTGGTCCGCGCCCGATGGACTCGAACCCGTGTGCCACGGAACCGCGAGCGGCCCCCTGATCGGTGGAAACCTCACCATCCTGGCTCACCTGTGCGGGGCTGTCGATCCCGTCTTCGCGGATGGTGCGATTCTCTTCATCGAGGACGTGGGCGAGAAGCCTTACAGAATAGACCGCTGCCTGGTGCAGCTCCGACGAGCGGGCATTCTCCCACGCCTTGCCGGGGTACTTCTGGGTGAGTTCTCCGATTGCGAGCCCGGGCAAGACGGTGTCACCGTAAAGGATGTGTTGGTGGAACACCTCACCCCCCTGCGCGTTCCCGTTGCCGGGTCGTACCCCGCTGCCCACGGCGGCCGCAACGCACCGTTCATCCACGGGGGAACGGTGGCATTGAAAGTTGATTCCACAGGCGTACAATTGAAAGGTGCCAAAAACATTTGAATTATGCAGGTTAGTTCTCAGCCCAGATCTTCGAGCATCTCTTTCCAGGACTGACCATCGTCGATGTTCAACACCTGAGCCAGCTCGTCCACGATCTGCTCCTCATCGTCGGTGACCGAGAACACGTCGCCCCACAGGCCTCCAGCGCAAACCGCAATATCGAAGCTCAGCTCCGAGAGCTTGCGCAGGTCCCTGGCGCTAAGGTCGGCGCCAACGCCGCGCTTACGGCGACCCAGTTCAACTAATGCCGCGAGGCTCTTCTTGACGTAGTCGTCGGACGGCTTGTTCGCCAGCCAGCCCTCGAATACCTCCATTGCTGAGGCAGGCAGAAAAACCCTGCGACGCGCAATTTCGAGTATCCGACCCAGTTCGGCCGGTTGCACTTTTCCGTCAGCCCAGGCCACCAGCACTAGCGGCAGCAAGGCCAACACGCGGTAGTTATCCTTGTTGATCCCGAGGTCTTCGAGTTGTTTCAACAAGCGATCTTCGTCAGCCATCTCGAGTCTCCCCTTCTCGGTTGTCAGGACTCGCGCCCCGGGCGACCGGTGGTTTCGTGTACGTGTGAATCGTAGCGCCAGCACGTTTTCTGTTCAACAGTGATTTCCCATTTGGCTCGCTCTTCACCATTTTCTTTTGGACGCTGGGGGCGGTCCTGCAATTGAACGATGTTTCCCCCGTAACGTTTACCTCATAGTCGCAGGAACTTTTTCAAGGCGGTGATGTCAAAACTATAAGGGAATGGATGGTGAAAGGGTCATTGATATGAAGCGTTGGTTTTTCGGGGGAGTGCTGGCAATCTCGATTCTTGCGGTGGTCGGGTATCTGCTTATTCCTCCCGCGGATAAGGAGAAAGAGCCCGCGGCGTCTGGGATGACAGCGGCGGAGAGATCGACACGAGCGGTTCGATTGGCTCTGCTTCGGAAACACCTTCTACCTGCTCTTGCAAAAGTTGATGTCAGCTCTCTGCGTTCTATTCGGGTACGCGGCCTGGTGGTGAGCTTCAACAACGGCGAGCCCATTCCCAACGCGGAAGTGGTGTTCGGTGACGACGGCAAAATCTTTACCACGCGATCTAATTCATACGGCAGCTATCTAATCGATCTGAGATCGGGGGAGTACCTCGTGTACGCAAAGCAGGAAGGGTATCTCGCCCTTGATGGAGGAAACTCGACTCAAACCATCGAGCGGCCCACGAACCACATGGACATCGAGCTACACGAGGCGGCGACCATCACCGGGCGCGTTGTGGACAAGGCGGGGACGCCCATCAAGGGGGTCACGGTTGTGGGCAACGCGAAGCCGTTGGAGGGTTCGAAGACAATGTCACTGAAGGGCGTCGATCTGGACAGCACCGACCACACGGGCAAGTTCCGCATCTGCGTGCCGACGACTCGAGTACAGCTCCGCATAGCTCACAGCGCCTTCGGCGGTTGGACAGACGTGCCGAACGTTATCTTCTATCTCGAGCGGGGGGACACGGAGGAAGTAGAAATTCGCATAGTCAACGGGGTCACTCTTCATGGTAACTTGAGGCTATCCGACGCTTCGGCTTGAACCGCTGCGTGCACCCTGAAACGGTGCCAGTCACTTTCATTCTTCTTTTATTTCACAGTGTTAGCCGTACTAAACGGTGCCGGGGGGGCTTATTGCACTTCCACGTGAGGAAGAATCTGCTCGAAATCGGACTTGTGCTTTTCGTGCTTGATTTTGTTCAACTCCAATTTGTAACCACATGCCAGCCAATCATCACACCCCAGATCTTCATCGCAGTCTTCAAAGTCACTCATGGCCTGCTCGCCGGCGGCACTCTCCATGCAACGATCCACCGACACGAAATCCCGTTCGAACTCCCGCGAGGAAAGACACGCCTCAATGGCGGTACAGAAATCCAGACGCTGCTGCTCTTGATGTCTGAGATAAAAGAAATAGCACCCGCCAGATAGAACCAGCATCGCGATCGCTATCTTCAAACCCAATTGGACACTCCTTGTTCGTGTCGTCACCACATTGACCAGGCGACGCAAACGTAATCATAGCACATGCTCGACCGAATGAGCCTGAAACGGTGCCAGTCACTTTTATTCTTCTTTTATTACGCGATGTTAGCCCCGTGATCAAATGTGATCTCTTTGGGGCAGTTTCTTGATCTTGAAGGCCTGGAAGGTGGTCCGGTAGGTCTGGAGCAGGCTCAGGACTTCGGCGAGATCGGGGTCGCCGGGAGATACCGCCTGTGCTGTCTGGACCTTGACGATAGCGGCGTCGATGAGGTCCGTTGCGTCCAACCCGGTCAGGGTCTTCAGCTCTTTGAGAGCCTCCGCGTAGGCGACAATCGCGTTCCCCTTCAGAATCAACGTGTTGTCGGCGGCGAGCAGAGTGCCCATGGTGGTGTTCAAGGTTGTGGACAGCGGCGTGAGCGAGATGGGGTTGTAGTATGTCGCCGTGATGGTCACCGGATCGTTGTGATCCACCACCGTCGAGTCGCATGACCCTATGATCTGGTGGTAGATCATCGCGTCATTGGGCGCCAGGTGCTGAGGGTCGACCTCGTCGGGATTCTCGGAATATTCTTCTCCGTGAAATTCGATCATCTCGAAGGTCGCGGGGAGGGTCAGCTCAACCTGCACGTCACGCGCGGCGACCTCGATATTCGAAACAAACCTCTCCCCGAACATGAGCTGTGCTTCGGCAGCGGTATCGATGAAGATGTACGCTCCCTTGCCCTCGTCGGTGATGGTATCCATCAATACGTCGTTGAAGGTACCCCCGCCACCCATTCCCACGCCGATCATGTATATTCCCTCTCCGTTGGCGTCGTACGCGTGCAGCGCGATGAGGTCCTTGTCGGTGACGCCCACGTTGGCGCAGCCGTCCGACATCAACACCACACGGTTGATCCGGTTCTCCGAAAAGTTGGCCTCGGCGAGGTTGTAGGCCATGACCAGCCCTTCGTTGAGGTTGGTGCCTCCGTTGGCGGCGATCCCGTTACACATAGAAACCAGCGTGGCGTCGTTCGGTCCGCTGACGGTGTGGGAGTTGAGCAGGACGCTCTGCGTTGTGCTCCATGTGACTGCCGAGATGATGTCGCCGTCTTTCAGTGATCCAGCGATGGCGAGGCAGCTCTGCCGGACCATTTCGATGGGATGACCGCTCATGGATCCGGACGTGTCGAGCGACAATGTCAGGTTCACCGGCCTCCGCGCAGCGTTGGACAGGGCCGGCGCCTGGACTGATATCTGGAAGTCGTAGGTTTCGTCGCCGGCAACCTCCTCGTTGGGCGTCATCTGGGCGGTCACGGCAACCGCGCCGGCGAGCGCCGGAGCATTGTCAAAGGTGTAGTAGTTGAGGAACTCATAGGTCCGAACGGAGTTCATGTATTTATTGCCGGACAGGATAACCGCCCGGGCCTCCACGGGACTGGCCATAGAGTTTGAATCGTCGGCAGAGAGATAGAGCACCACCTCGTTGACTGTGTCACAAGGATCGGTTTCCGAATCGGTGTCCAGCTCCTCCGGATCTTCGATTATTGTGGAATCGCCGTCCGCATCTCCATCCGTATCGCCGTCCGTATCACCGTCAATATCCGAATCACCATCGACGTATGAACCGGACAATCCGTCTTCTGCGCCCATGCTACAACCAATAGCCATGTACAAGGTCAGCGAAGCAGCGAGGAACAGCGCGCCTTGTTTAAATGTAGTCAAGTAGTTCATTGTATTCTCCCTTAAGTTCGACAATTACCTTTTTACCGTCATTTTCCTGAAATAGAGCAGGATGCGTGCCAACGCGGTCGGATCTGTGGCGAATCCAGAAATGCCAATTATAACTACAGCTTGGAAGGTTCGGTTTTCTTGTTGCCGTATTTGGGTGTGCCTGACGCCCCCGATCAGTCAGACATCCATGTCAGGTCGAAATCCCAATACATAGGGCGACGCAGGCATCGCCCTTACTCCGTTGCCCTTGCCGCGAGCAAAAGGAAAGTGCGTGCGGCTTCGACGCGGGTCAGGGGATCCTCCGAATGTAGGGCAGCAGCGGCGGCGCCCAGATCGCCGGCAACCGGCAAGTACACCGTGATGGCCATCGCCCGCAGCGCCTCCACCTGAAGCGAACCGGAACCCTCGAGCACGATCTTGCGAATCATCTTCGGCGGCTGCACGATCAGGCTGATCTCAAGCCGATCGTTTAGTCGGGTGCCCGGCGGGTTTTTCGAAGGTTTGCTATCCTCGATCGTCCGGGCAACTTCCGCATCCTCCGGAGCCAGCGCATCCAGCAACCGCGCCCTCAGGCGCATGGCGGTTTGTTTGCCGTCTTCATCCACCCACCCATTGCGACGCGATTCCACGAAGATCAAGGCCAGCGCCAGGGGGCCGTTGTCATAGGGGGCGATAAGAGCGTGGACGGCGGCCTCCCGATCTTCCTGCCGCACCTGCTTCGAACCTCCCACCGGTTCCTCGGTCAGTCCGAGAGCATCGGCCAGAGGAGCGGGGATCTTCCCACCTCGTGCCAGCGCGACGGCGGCCATCACTGCGGGTATCGGTTCGCCTCGCGCTCTTTTCTTCCATTCTGGAACATCCCCGTGATTACCCGTGGCAAACCAACGCCAGCAAAGGCCGGCCAGCATGGGATCGGCCAGGTGAACACACTCAGCAAGGGTGGCTTTCACCGCGTCGGCGTCGTGCTTCACACCGAGCCGGAGTATATGGACCGCGGCCCATCCGGCCAGGTCGGCGTCATCACTCTTCAACGCTTCGTCCAGGATTCTCAATGCCTCAAGGGCGTCGCGTCGGACAATGTCGTCAAGTTCGGTTGATGCAGGCGCCGCATCTGTCCCGTCGGTCTCCACGAGCACGGTTCGCGACCTGTCCGAACCGCAACCGCAGCATATCATTACCGAAAAAACCATTATCGCCCCGCGTTTCATCAGTCCTCCAAAAAATGATCGTCAAGGGCGCCGGTCGCTTCGAGGGCGCGGTAAAGCACAATTGCCGTCGCGTTGGCCAGGTTGAGGGATCTCACCGATGCAGATCGTGTCGGGATCCCGTAACTGCGGTGTGCAAACTGTTGACGGATCTCGCCGGGAAGACCGACACTCTCTGCGCCGAAAACAAGGGCGCATCCCTTTTCGAAAGGCGCGTCCGTGTATTTCTTGTCTGATCGGGTGGAGAACAGGAGCGGCTCGCTCAGGCCGGAAGCCTCCAGGCACGAGTCGAGATCCGGATGCTTCATCACTTTTACGAGGTGCCAGTAGTCGAGGCCGGCGCGACGAACGGCCTTCTCATCGGTGGAGAATCCGATTTCGCCCACCAGGTGAAGAGTGGAGCCGGTAGCCGCGCAGAGTCGGGCGATGTTACCGGTGTTCTGCGGAATCTCCGGATTGACCAGGATGACGTGGAAGCCCGGCGTGGGCGCTTTAATTCGCAGTCTCAACTCGTAATGCCTTTGATTCCAGATCGCGCCAGCGGAACGAACGCTCCGTTTCGTCCGAGAAAACCTATGGCTGCCACGTGTACCGAGGATCTCGGCAATCCGTGGATATCGAGTTGTGCCGCCGGATGGAGGATTTCGATGTCCCGTGTATTCTTCCTCACACCCCGCGGTCCCGTGGATGCGGTGAAGAGCCGTACGATGGAGTGCCCCGAGTACCGAACTTTTCTCCTGGCTATGGCCAGTCCCTGATCCGACAGCTCGAACGAAATGCGCAGCACGCCGTCTCTCGACTTGATCTCTATGCGGTCGACCATCTTGCGCGCAATGGAATCCTGCAAAACCTCGCCCTGGGCGCAGCGCTCACGGACACGTTCGAGCAGTTCCCTGACCCTCGCGTCATCTCCTCGTTCATCGACAAGGCGGTCGATCACCTCGGCAGCCTCGGCGATCATGTCCTGGCCGAGAAGTATTTCCGCCATGGTAACCGTGGCGAAGGGGATCTTCGAGCTTGTCGGATCGCTCATCGGCCATGCTCCAGAATACCGCGAATTTGCGCCACGTCCGTTGTTATACGGGCCATGAGCTCGTCCATGTCGCCAAACTTGATTTCCTTTCGCACCCGCTCCACGAAACGGAGTTTCAGGCGTTGTCCGTAGAGGTCACCCTCAAAATCCAGGAGGTGAGCCTCCAGTGTCTTCCCGTGCTCGAGGGTGGGCCGCGAGCCGGTGTAGGCCGCAGCCGCAACTGATTTACCGGGGAGATCGCACCATGCCGCGTATATCCCGGGACCCGGTGAGACTACCTCGACTTCATCGAAATTGACGGTGGGAAATCCCATGGAGGCGCCCTTTCCCATGCCGCGAACCACGGTCCCGGGCACCTCGTGATATCTGCCAAGGAGTTGTCCGGCCCGCGCAACCTCGCCACGAATGACGAGATCGCGAATGCGCGAGGAGGAGATGCCGGCGGTTCCGGAGGTGACCAGGTCCAGGCTCATCACATCGAACCCGAGACGGTCACCGAGCGCGGACAGTGATTTGATATCGCCTTTCCTGCCGGCCCCGAACCGGAAGTTGTCTCCCACGATCACCAGCTTTGCACGCAACGCACGAACGAGAATCTCCGTGACGAAACCGGTCGCATCGAGGGATGCGAACTCCTCGTCGAAGCGCTGGGCCAGCACCTCGTCGACGCCGCATTCATCGAGCAATTCGATTTTTCGCGCGGGCTCCACGAGTCGAAGGGTCGGCTCATCGGCCCTGAGAATCTGCGCCGGGTGCGGCTCGAAGGTCAGAACGGTCAGGTCCAGACCCAGGCGGGTCGCGTGCCGGCGTCCCATGTCGAGCACGGCCCGGTGACCGGAATGAACGCCGTCGAAGTTCCCTATGGTGACGATTCTGTCCGAATCGTTCTTGTCGACGAGCTCCCTGTAATCGTGAAAAAGCCTCATCGAGCACACCATAAGTGCGCAATCACCATCGGTCAACGGATCCATCGATAGTGGACCCCATGTCCAGGACAAAATCCCCTTGAAGTTAAGGTGGTCTCCTCGCAGGGGGCATGATTCCTTTTCCTCTTCTCTTTCTCTATATTTCCCAAGCATGCAGTCGGCTTGAAACAGGTCGTCACGGGGATACCGGATACTCCAGTCGAAGACAGGAAGCCGAGCCCTGGAGCATCGTGCAACGTCATTATACCGCCTCCGAGATGCTGAATCCCAAGTCGTATGCTTCCGCCGGTGTCCGGTCGCTCAATGAGCTGTGGGACCGCTCGACATTGTAAAAGTCGAAGTAAATTTTGAGGCTTCGTATCAGGTCCAAAACCGAGGAATAATCCTTCAGGTAAATCTCTTCGTATTTGACCGTCCGCCACAGCCTCTCAATCATTATGTTGTCCACGGCGCGGCCTTTGCCGTCCATGCTGATCTTGATGTTGTTGTTTTTGAGTACATCGGTGAAGGCCTTACCGGTAAACTGCGATCCCTGATCTGTGTTGAAGATCTCCGGCCTGCCGTACCGTCGTATCGCCTGTTCCAAAACGCTGACACAGAAGCTGTCGTCCATGGTCACGGAGACCTCCCACGACAGCACCTTGCGGCTGTACCAGTCCATCACCGCCACCAGGTACACGAAGCCGCCAGGCATTCTGACGTAGGTGATATCGCTGCACCAGGTCTGGTTGCTGCGGTTGATGTCCAGGCCGCCCAACAGGTACGGGTAGATCTTGTGCTCCTTCGACGGCTTGCTGGTGTTCGGCTTCGGCGCCACGGACTGAATCCCCATCAGACGCATCAGCCGCTGCACGCGCTTTCGATTGACCTTGTAACCCTGGCGCTTCAAATACCGCTTTAGCTGCCGCGCTCCAGAAAACGGGTGCCGTGTGTACTCCTCGTCGATGAGACGCATCAGCTTCAGATTCTCCGGCGTCTCGCCACGAGGAGGCTCCCGGTAATAGCTGGACCTCGGCAAATCGAGCAGTTCACACTGCCGAAATATTGGGAGAACATTGTTGCCTGGATCGATCATGTCTCTCTTCTCCGTAACGCTCAATCCACGCGTCCTACCGTTTTTTTTAGAAAGTCGTTCTCCACCTTCAGCTGACCTATCTGGCTGAAGAGCTTCTCCCTCTCAGATTCAAAGTCTTCTTCGCGTTTTTCATTTTTGCGAGTGAACGCGTCGGTGGAACTCTCAAGCAACTTTTTCTTCCAGGCAGTCACCTGATTCGGGTGAACGCCGAAATCCGTGGCGATCTCGTTGATCGTCTTGTGTCCCTGGATGGCCATGATCGCCACCTTAGCCTTGAACGCCGCTGATAATTTCCTTCTTTTTTGTGTCATCGAAAACCCTTTGCTTCGGCAGCCGGTGCTTCCACCTTAGCACGCTGTCTCGTTTTCGGGGTCCACAATATAACAAGGGTCTAATGTCGCGTAATAAATAAAGAATAAAGATGGCACCTTTTCAGACACTGTTTCAGAGGTCACTGAGTGAGCATGTTTCGAAAAAATGCGTTGCCAAACCATGCAATCGCGCGGTATAAACGCGCATCATGAACACACTGGCTCAGATACTTTCCTCACGAGTTCGGGCAAGTATTTTTCAGCTTCTCTTCGGTCTTGGGGAAACCGAAATACATGTTCGGGAGTTGGCAAGACAATCGGGATTCGCCGAAGCCAGCCTGCGACAAGAGTTGCGTAAGCTAAAGCGTCTTGAGTTGGTCTCCGACCGCCGTAGCGGCAACAGAGTCTACTTCAGAGCAAATCGAGACCATCCCCTCTATCCCGTCATCCACCAACTTGTCATAAAGACGATCGGCCTCGTTGAAGTCTTGGTTGTGGCACTTGCAAAGGCGGATATCGCCGTTGCGTTCGTTTTTGGCTCGGTTGCTAAATCCAGGGAAGTCGGTCACAGTGATGTCGATCTCATGGTCATCGGTGAAATCGGATTGCGTAGACTGACATCTCTTCTTTCGGGCACTTCCGAAAAAATCGGACGGGAAATCAACCCACATGCAATGACGGAGGATGAGTACCGCGAGAGAGTGAA
The DNA here is from genome assembly GCA_030591725.1 of Deltaproteobacteria bacterium. GTDB lineage: Bacteria > Myxococcota_A > Polyangia > JAAYKL01 > JAAYKL01 > JAUVAN01. The sequence goes on along the minus strand of JAUVAN010000034.1, from coordinate 7,365 downwards.
GTCGGAAGACCACTTTGTCACAAATGTAATCGATGGCCCCAAGTTGTTCATCATAGGAACTGAAAATGACTTTGAAGCAATGGGAAAGTAACGCTTGGTTGAGGCCTGAGCCGACAAGCAAGAAGGAGATCGCCAATCTCCTGGCAATTGTCGATCGCGATCTCAAGGACGCAACAGGGTCAATCTCACCGGACTGGCAGTTCGGCATCGCATACAACGCAGCATTGAAATTGTGCACAATACTCCTTCGAGCCGAAGGATACCGGCCCGTACATGGACTCCAGCACTACCGAACATTGATGGCTATGCCTTTGATTCTGGGAGACGAGAAGCAGGGAGATGCGAACTACTTCGATTCGTGCCGCAAGAAACGGAATATTGTTGAATACGACTACATAGGCGGCGCTTCAGAAAAAGATGCAAAGGAACTTCTCCGGTTCGCCAAGGATCTGCGTCATGAAGTCCTTGCATGGCTGAAGGAAAACCATTCTGAGTTCTTGTAGCATTGGTCGTCCACTTGTTTTCGTGGTAGTAACCGGCTCGCCATGGACAATCGATTTCGCAAATTGCTCGAGGACGGCTCCATAATCGTCTTTGACGGCGGGATGGGAACGACCCTGTTCGACAAGGGCGTTTTCATCAACCGCTGTTTCGATCAGCTCAACCTCACCGATCCCGAGATGATCCTGCAGATCCACTCCGAGTTCGCGAAGGCAGGGGCCATGGTTCTGGAGACCAACACCTTCGGATCCAATCGATACAAGCTGTCGTCGCACGACCTGTCGGACCGGGTTGTCGAGATCAACCGTGTCGGGGCGCAGCTCGCCCGCGAGGCGGCCGGCGACAGTGTGCTCGTGGCCGGATCCGTCGGTCCCCTCGGCGTCCGTTTAGAACCGTGGGGCCCCACCTCTCTTTTTGAGGCGAACAAAGCTTTCCGGGAACAGATCGAAGGGCTCGTCGAGGGGGGAGTGGACGCGATCATCCTGGAGACCTTCACGGACCTCAACGAGATCCGACAGGCCCTTGTTGCGGTGAGCGAGCTGCAAAAAGAAGCGGGGATCGACCTTCCGGTCATCGCATCCATGACCGTGGATCAGCAGGGCAACACCCTGTTCGGCGCGGATCCCGAGAGCTTCGCCCGGATCCTGGAGAGCAGCGGCGCCGATGTGGTGGGAGTCAATTGCTCCGTCGGTCCCAGACAACTGCTCGAACCGCTGGAGAAGATGCGCGCGGTGGTCAAGGTTCCCATAATGGTTATGCCGAACGCCGGCCTGCCCACCGAGGTGGAAGGCCGCACGATCTACGTCTGCTCGCCCGATTACATGGCAAACTATGCCCGGCGCTTCGCCAGGCTCGGCGCCAGGATCATCGGCGGTTGCTGCGGGACTACTCCCGAACACATCCGCGCCATGGCCGCATCGATACGCCAGATAACCGGGGAGGAGCGCTCCCTGAGCGTCCCGACCATCGAGAAGGCGGACAGGGCGGCGGAGCCCCGGGAATCTGTTCCGGTGCCGCAGCGCTCCCGGTTGGCCAGCATGATAACATCCGGCAAATTCGTCGCGACCGTCGAGCTGGCGCCGCCGAGGGGATGGGATCTAAAAAAGATCCTCAAGAGCGCCACCACAATGCATTACGCCGGCTTCGACGCGATCAATATCCCCGACGGACCGCGAGCGTCGGCTCGCATGGGGCCTCTGGCAATGGCGGCGTTGATCCAGCGAGAAGTGGGCATCGAAACAGTCATGCACTACGCGTGCAGGGACAGGAACCTGGTAGGGATGCAGTCCGATCTTCTCGGAGCGTACGCCCTTGGGCTTCACAACTTGCTGGTAATAACCGGAGATCCGCCCATCATGGGCGACTACCCTCAGGCAACGGCCGTGTTCGACGTGGACGCCATCGGCCTGACCAACATGGTAACCAGGCTGAACAGCGGGATGGACCTGAGCGGGCGCCCCATCGGACAGCCCACCGGGTTCTTTGTGTCGGTCGGGATCAACCCGACAGCCATCAATGCACAAAAGGAGATCGCGCGCTTCAGGTGGAAGGTCGAGGCCGGGGCCCACATGGCCATCACACAGCCCGTCTTCGACGCTGATCAACTACTCGCGTTCCTCGAAAAACTCGACGACGACCTGAGGATCCCCGTCATCGCCGGAATCTGGCCGCTGCAGAGCCTCCGGAACGCGGAGTTTCTCGCAAACGAGGTTCCCGGGGTGTCGGTTCCGGATGCAGTGCTCAAACGTATGGCCACCGCCCACACAAGAAAAGACGAGCGGGCAGAGGGGGAGCGCATCGCAATGGAGATTCTCGCGAAAGTGGAAGATCAAATTCAGGGGATACAGGTAACGGCGCCGTTCGGACGGATCAAGGCGGCGATCAGAGTTCTGGAAGCAGTGCGGGATCGTTGAATCTGGAGGGTCTCTTGTCCAAAACCAGGCTGAAAGTGCTCATCGCGCAACACAGAGGGTGGTACCCCACCTCGGTGAGTGGGGCGGATATCGCCAACCACGAATTTGCAAAGCGGTTGAGGGCCCGCGGGGTCGAGGTTCGAGTCCAGGGTATCGTGGCGCCGGATGCCGACACCAGAACGAGGCAGCGAGATTACACTGCGGAAGGGATACCGGTGTGTCTCGTTTCCAGCGATTTCATCCGCCAATTGAAGAAGACTGTAAATGAGTTCAAGCCTGATGTGGTCCTGACATCCTGTCCGGAACCGACTTGCGGAGCGGATGATATTTCACGCATGGTAAAGGTGTTTGGGCAGTTCGATCTGCCGGTGGTACTTTACGTCCACGATATCGACGGAACCCTTCCCCTGTTCGACAAAGTGAAGAACCGGCTCGCCGCCGTCGTTTCCAACAGCAAGTTCATGGCGCAGCGGGTACGGGATCTGTGGTCCCTGGATTGCGCTGTCGTCTACCCGGTGCCCGACTGGAAGGACGTGGATTCGGGAGGAGTCACCGGACCATTCGTGACATTCTTCAACCCGTTGCCCCACAAGGGACTGAATGTGGCCCACACCCTGGTCATGAAGAAGTTCCCCGAGCGACCGTTCCTCTTCGTGGAGGGCTTCATCGATCCGGAGGCCCACGGAATAGCCCTGTCCCGTTCCGGAAACCTGGTCCACGCCCGAAGATCGCCCAATATTTCCACTATTTACATGATGACGCGAACCCTCATAGTGCCCTCCCAGTGGGAGGAGCCGTTCGGGCGCGTGGCCCTCGAAGCGATGTACAACAAGGTCCCGGTCATCGCATCGAAGACCGGAGGGTTGCTGGAGTCCGTGGGAGAAGGCGGGATACTCATCGACGACGGGAGTAATGTGGACCTCTGGGCGGAGGCCATCGAGCTCCTCGATGATCCAGATAAGCGCGAGGAGGTGATCGAAGCCGGGAGCCGGCACGTGCAGAGATTCTCGGCCCGCGAGGAGATGGACAAGATGATGGAAATCCTCCGTCGCGTGGCTTCCTGATCGACTGTAATCATTGCGCAAAATCCAGGTTTGGTTTATCTCTCTTACCAGTATGGGCAACGTGAGCACACTGGAACTCCTGGTAGGTATTAAAGCGGAACAGTCGCTACGGGACGAGGTGCGCACGGCGGTAGATGAAGCCGGATCGGAATCGGTCGGGCTGGAGCTGACTCCCGTGGGCCCGAAGGATTGGATCGCCGGCGCCCGCGTGGGTACATCGATTTCTTTTGTGCGAGTGTCTGAAATCTGCGCGGAGGTCCTGGCAAAATTGATCGCCCTGGAGTCCCGGCAGCGCATACGAATGGAAAAGATTCGGTTCTACGTGGTTCCGCCGCCCGTTCCGGTATTCAAGGATCCGCCTTTGCCCGAACATTCCGACGATCCTTCGAAGCCGAAGGAAGATTCTTCGTCGTCTGATCAGAATATTTTCGGCAACGTGGCACAATGCCCCATCTGCGGGAGAACCGTCAATTCCTACAACCTGCAACACAACACGAAGGGCGACGTCGTGGGCTGTTTCATCTGTGGTGGAGACCCTGGCATCCGCAGGAGTTAATGTACTTTGACAACCGGGCCACGCATCGGCATCGATTTGGGCGGCACGAAGATCGAGGGCGTGGTGGTATGTGGTTCACACGAGGCGACCCGGATTGTCGAGCGTGAGCGAATCCTCACGGAGGCGATCGCAGGATACGAGCACATCCTCGATGGGGTTGCCGGGTTGGTGGAAAGGCTCGACGACCGGATCGACGAGAAAGCACCCATAGGGGTCGGCATGCCCGGAAGCGTCACCACCGGGGGCTTGGTGAAGAACTCCAACACGGTTTGTCTCAACGGGACGCGGTTTCGCGAAGATCTTGAGCAGCGCGTGGGAAGGGACATCACATTCGCCAACGACGCCAACTGTTTTGCCCTGGCCGAGGCGACACTGGGCGCAGGTGTCGGGTACGACATGGTCTTCGGCGTGATCATGGGGACGGGAACGGGAGGAGGGCTGGTGATCGGCGGTGCGATGAGGGAGGGCCCCCAATCGATCTGCGGCGAGTGGGGACACATGGTTCTGTGGCCGCGGAGCGACCGGCGCTGCTATTGCGGAGAGACGGGGTGTGTAGAGACGTACCTGGCGGGTCCGTGGATCGAGCGTGACTACGCCCGCATGGGCGGCGGCGAGATACGTCTGCCCGACATCATCGAGCGACGACAAACAGGAGACCCCGTTGCGCAACGCTGCGTCGAAACGTGGCTGGATGCCTATGGGCGGGCGATGGCGAATGCGATCAATATTCTCGACCCGGATGTAGTGGTACTCGGAGGAGGTGTATCCAACGCGGATTGCCTTTACGATGAGGGCACGGCCAGGGTTGCCGAACACATCTTCTCCGATGAATTGACCACGCCGATCCTGCGTCATCGGATCGGAGACTCGGCGGGGGTGATCGGCGCTGCGCTTCTGGTATGATGAAAGACATGAAGAAAACCACCGCGATCATGATCTGCGCGATTCTCGGCATCGGTTGCGCGCCGAATGTGAGTTCGCTGAATCGTCACCTTGAAAAAGGCGCCTACGGTCCGGCGCTCGAGGAGGCCCGGAACGATCCTGCCATGATCGCGCATCTGGCGGCGTTGATTCTCGAACGCGAGGCGACGGAGCACCCGGACCGGGCGGCTGTGATGGTCAACTCCCTCGCGAGCAGCGGGAAGCCGGGGAAGTACGCACTCAAGAGGCTTGCGCACTCCACCGGGGTTACATCGCGTCTCGCCGGTATCGCCCTTCACAGATGTTCGCTCCCGTCGGATCGGGAACTGGACAGTTATCTATCCGATTCGTGGTCCGATGTCAGGGTGGCGGCGGCGCGAACTTGGTCGCGCAAGATCGACCGGAAACGACTCGAAAATATGATCCTGGATCCGGATCCGGGGGTCAGGGTCGAGGCGGCTGCCGGCCTCGGGAGGTTCGAGGGAGAAAAAACGGCGCGTATCCTGGCGCAAACCGTCAGGCTCGACCCGGATCCAAAGGTTCGCGCTCGTGCCGTCGTGCAGGTGAAATCCCTGGGCACGGACGCGCTGGATGTGTGCAGGAGCGCCCTGAATGACGAGAGCATGGGCGTGCGAAACGCGGCGCTGCGAGGGCTCTGCGAAATTGGAAGCGATGAGGCCGTTGAGCTGATTCGCGACCGGATGGCCGGACCCATGACCGAGGTCACGGTGGTGGCCGCCGCCGAGCTTTCGCGGCTGGATCACGAAGATGGAAAACGCCGTTTCCTGGAAGCGTTGAAAAATCGGCGTTCCAACATCCGCGCCACCGCGCTTGTCCATCTCGATCGCGCGCGGGTAGAGAATCCGGGAAAGATTCGGCTTCGCATGCTCGATGACGAGGCGCCCTCGGTGGTGTTGACGGCCGCGTCGGCGCTGCTCAAGGGAGCCGACCCCACGGGAACGGTGGCCCGTGCATTGCGTCGGATCGTGAAGGAGGGGAGCATGCGGGCGTCGGGCGCCAGGGACATGCTGGCAGTGATAGGAGATCCGGTAGCGATCGCCGAGGTTAAGGAAGTGCTCGAACAGGGGGATGAGAAAGAGGTTACTACCTCGCTGAAGAGGGTCGCGCACGCGGCGATGCTTTACGACGCCTTCGTTTCATTGCTGAAGGATGATCGCGCAAAGGTTCGCATCGAGGCGGCCAGGAGCGTCCTTCAAAATCGCCAATAATTTGCCATGGAGAGCTTCCGCAACTTAACCTTTATGCGAGGGAGGAACTCTTCATGAATAAAAAAGAAGCGATCGATCAACTCCGGCCCTATCTGGCAAAATTGTTTGACGTTCGGTTCACGGGGACCGACGGAGCGAGCTACGCCAAGATGCAGGGGTACGCGGACGGGTACATGCAAGCCCTTGGGGACATGGCCGTTCTCGAAGACAGGGAGCTTCTGTCGGTCGTGAACGACGAACGTCGCGGATCGGCCCTTCGCGCGCAGATGCGTATAGCGCCCGAACCGACCGGACCCGCAGTCGCCGACTTCGCTTAAGCTCCTGCCTGCAGGCCTGTTCACCGCGGGCTGTCCAACGTATAATGACCATGAGGAACGATGAAATCTACTGCCATCTATCTGCCGGTCATCGCTGCGCTCATCGCGCTGGTGATCACCGTGGCACTGATAAACGACTATTCAGATGTTCCTCCTCCTGGACTTACACAGGCAGAGAGCCCCGTCGACTGGAACACCGCTCACCAGAACCGAGACTTCTTTCCCCAACCCATCGGTCACGTGCTGGAGGATGGCTCGGAGAAGCTGAACAAGAAACGCCGCAAGGCCTGGTTCTCGGAACGCCATCGGGCCCCTCCCCGTGTTGACTACAAGCAGGTGGAGCAAATCAACGGGCTGATGCAGACCGAGAAGCGCAACCAGCTGGCCCTGGCGACGACGACGACCATGGACACTGACGCCCCGATCCCCGAGTGGGCGGAACGAGGTAGCTCCAACCAGGCGGGACGCATGCACGTGGCCACCCACTCCAGCGACCAGACACTCCTCTACGCCGGGTCGGCCATGGGTGGGATCTGGATAGGCGAGATGGACGGCTCCGACTGGACCCCCATCGGAGACAACTTGTTCGGCGGAGCACACCACATGGTGGTCCTGTCGGGTGAAGGATCGGAAGATCCGGACATAGTCCTCGCGGCGGCCGACTGGGGCGCGATCCACCGCACCACCGACAACGGCCAGACATGGGAGGTACCCGGGGGGCTGGAAGACTCGTGGAACAACCGCCGCATTCTGAAGACCTCCGAGGGGAGTGAGACGGTGTTCGTTTTGATGAACACGTACTGGGAGATGCACCTGATGCGATCCACTGACGGGGCGACCAGCTTCACCTCCGTTTACGACTTT
>JAUVAN010000248.1 GCA_030591725.1 Deltaproteobacteria bacterium | reverse complement strand
TGGTCGGCGAGGACATCGGCCTGGTGCAGGACCGGGTACCCGGCGCTATTGCGCTGCTGGGCTGCGGCAACCCGGCGATCAATGCAACTTTCCCCCATCATCATCCACGTTTCGCGATCGACGAGCGGGTGCTGCCGATCGGCGTGGAGATCGCGCTTCGGCACACCGCTCGCTTCCTTTCTGAACCGGAGCAGCGTTAGCGGCGCTTCTCAATCCCCGAACTTGTAGTGCTTGCGAACCGCCTTGCGCACCTCCCAGGTGCACGACATGCCCTCGGGGAACGTCACCAGGTCGCCGGCGCCGACCTCCACCGGCTCGCCACCGTCCGGTGTGACGACCACGTCCCCCTCTAGGAAGTAGCAGACCTCCTTTTCGTCGTAGGTCCAGGGAAATTCCGATTTCTCCTTGGTCCAGATCGGCCAGCTCTTCACCCCCTGCGAGTCGAGCTGTTCGTCGTTCGGTTTGCGTTCCACCTTGATGTCGCTCATCTGTTTCTCCTTGGGCATGGCATAATAGAGTAGTATTAAATCATGAGGATGGTTTCGATGAAATATTCAATTCTTCTCTGGTGTGTTCTCTCCTTCGCGTGTGCAAGCTGGAGTACCGCGTGCGATGGGGGAGGAGGGAATGGAGGGTCGGCCTCAGACACGGACACCGATACAGACACCGACGCTGACTCTGACTCTGATTCGGATACCGACTCCGACTCGGACACCGACTCGGATTCCGACGCAGGACCGGAGCCCGACGCAGGACCTGATCCACTCTTCACCGTGGTCACGTTCAACACCGGCACGACCGATAACATCGGCCACTTGACGGACGGCGACGACTACGGCCTGGAACAGGTGGACATCTCGGACCAGCACTATGGCAATGGGCTGGCCTGGATGAACGCAATAAATCACGTGACAACCTGGTTCGCCGCCCTGCAGCCGGATGTGGTTGTTTTCCAGGAGATCTTCTACTCCGGCGACTGCCCGGGCATCCCGTCATCTGCCTATTCGGGCTTCGTCTGCGAAACCTGGTCCCCGGGGGATTCCACTGTGGCCCAGGTATTGCTCGGCAGCGGCTACCAGGTGGCCTGTCCCCCGGGAAAAAGCGACAAGTGCCTGGGAGTGAAGAAGTCCTTTGGCTCCATACGCCAGTGCAGCGACCCCGACTTCTGCCTCGAGGGTCTGGACGGAGAGTCCGTTCCCGACTGCGGCGGCGGTGCCCGGATCGCACGCGCTACCATCGATCTCGTAAGCGGCGGCGAGATCACCGTGGTGAACGTCCACGGCACGTCCGGTATCTCCGGCGACGACAAGGACTGCCGCGTCGAACAGGTAGAGCAGATATTCGTGGACATGGACGGCGAGCCGGGCGCCAATGGTGTCCGCAACGTAGTATTGGGGGATCTCAACATCGATCCGGGACGCGTCCCCGCTTTGCTCGATCAGAGCGTCGCCGCGTGGAACCTGTACGTGGGCGGCAGTCAGCCCTTCCAGTGGGTCTCCCCGATTGGTCCCTCGGCGCCCCCCACCTATACCGGCGGATTGAACATCGACCATGTGGTCAGCGACGCGTTCACCGGCACATGCTACGCTCCGGGGGTCACCCTCGGGTACCCGGCCGTCTACCCCAACGTCTACTTTGACCACAAGCCACTTGTCTGCGAGATCGGCGACCTGTGATGATAAGATCAAACACTTCGGGAGGTCGTTACCGGAACCCTAACTTATAAGGATTATGAACGATGAAAATTTCTACCCTGATAATCATGTTCCTGATGTGCGTCCTGATGGGAGGATGTCACAAATCGCAGGCGCTCCCCGACGGCGGCTCTGACGGCGATTCGGACACGGACTCGGACAGCGACGCCGACGCCGATTCCGATTCCGACAGCGACTCGGATTCCGACTCGGATTCGGATACGGACAGCGGGCTGGGAGACCCGGCGTGCATGGTAGAACATATGGGAGAATGCACGGGCCTCGTGGCAGGTTGCGCGACCTGCGGCACGGGTAGCGTTCCGTTTGAGGACCTGGCCGACTGTGAGGCGGATGAGTGGTGTTGTGTCTCCGCGCAGGATCCAACCAACGATTGCGAAACCGGCGGGGGGGTGTGCGTTCCCTTTTCCGGTGATTCCGACAACTGCCCGACGGGGTGGGGACCGGTCTATACTTCCTGCGGCGGTGAAGGAGTGTCCTGCTGCATGCCGGGCAATTTCTGCGTCTGAGCAAAGATGTCTGGTCGTTGAGTTGAGCCGATCCGCTGGGGCGCAGCCTCAATAGTAACGAAAGACGAAGTCCCTTGTACTGACTTAGGAGTTGGTTTTGGCGAAATACCCAGTTCTTATCTGGCTTGTTTTCTTGTTTCTGTGCGCAAGCTGGAGCGCCGGATGCGATGATGGAAGTGGGGGGAGTGACTCGGATTCCGATAGCGATTCCGACTCGGATTCCGATAGCGACTCCGACTCGGATTCCGACACCGACTCTGACACCGATTCGGACACGGACACTGATACGGACACTGACTCTGATACGGACACAGACACCGCAGTAGTTTGCTCGGGTCACGGCGTCGAGTACACCTGGGGAACGGTTACTGTCTGCGCCTGCTATCCGGGGTACACCCCCTCGAACAGCTCCGGCAACGACTGCGTACTCACAGATACGGTGTGCACGGGTGGCTCCATCGATTACGATGTGGACGGCGACGGGACCAACGAGACCTGGTTCGACCCCACCTCTGACGAGTGCTGGATGTACGAGTTGGTCAACTACACGCGGGCAAGCCACGACCCGGAGGGCACCCCCGAGTGTCACACCCCTCTCGGGTACAACGTCTTGTGGTCCGCCCACGGACGAAATCACTCGATGGTGATGTACGACGCCGGCTACCTGTTTCACGAAGACTATCCCATGGGTCAGAACTGCGCTTACGGGGGCGACCCACCAACCGAGATGAACATGTACATGACCGGCCCAAGCGAGCCGCACTGTCCCTACTCGTCCCACCACTGCAACATCATGCGGTGTTCATACAGTCAGGTGGGCATCGGCTACTACTCGGGCACCTGGAATACGCAGAATTTCATGTAAGGCATTTATTGCCCCAAAAGGAGGAGTTTCTCATGTCCCAAAAGATTCTTATATTGCTGGTCGCTGTGGCGTTCATCGCTGCCTGGTCTGCCGGTTGCGACGACGAGAGTGCCTATGCCGGATCTGACTCCGACTCCGACTCGGATTCCGACTCCGACTCGGATTCCGACTCCGACTCGGATTCCGACACCGACTCCGACACCGACTCGGACACCGACTCCGATACGGACAGCGATACCGACTCGGACACCGACGGAGCCACCATCGGCAGTGGATCCAACTTCAGCTCCGTAGAAGAGATGTTCAATGCAGCGAACGCCACAACCGAATCCTACGCCAGCCATGACCGATATGCGGGTTTCCCATTCACTACCGGGTACTATCACTCTGACGTTACGTGGCCGTACACGAAAACGTGGGACGCAGCAGCAGCGGCAACCGCTCAGGCAGAGGCCGACGCGGTAGTGGGCGGCGCGACCCCAAGCGGCACCGAAACCTTCAACAACCCGGGACAGTTGCCCGTATATATCGCAGGAACCAACACTGCGGCCTACACCCTCGGAGGCCAGGAACGCCCCGGATCGTTCACCACGGAGACGTGTACATTGTGCAACGCCAATCCGTTCATGCGCATGGGTCTTTACTACCAGGATCCCGGTGGGGCCGGCCCCGTGCTTACCAAGATGGGTGTCGGCGCGGCTGCCATGTCCGACGGAAGCACATGGTGGGTCTTTCACCTGGTCCCATGAAATAGGCGCTGCTACTTGTGATTCTTCACGTCCGGAAACTGATAGATAATCTCCAGTGGACCCACCATGCCTAGTTCGTCGCGAGCCACTTTCTCCATGTACTCGGGATCCGAGTGAAACGCCCTGATCTTGGACCTGAGGGCATCGTTATCCCGAATGAGGCGACGGTTGGTCTCGTTGAGCTGTCGTAGCTCCAATTCCAGGCGATCCACCCGGGTTATCCCCCGGGCGTCAAGCAGTTTATAAGGCACGAGAATCGCTGCCGTGATGATGAGGGCGGCGGGCAAGGCTACCTTGAAGAATCTGAAAAGCGAACCCATTGTCTCAAAATACAGCGTCGCGACCTCGTGGGTCAAAAAACATGGTACAGATACCTCGATGCTTCATGTCAAAGGCATAACCTATCGCATCGGCGACCGCACCCTGTTCGAAGGCGCATCGGCCCATGTGCCGGCCGGCAAACGAATAGGCTTTGTCGGCGCCAACGGCTCCGGCAAGACCACTCTGCTGCGCCTGATCACACAGGAGGCGGAGCTGGACGGGGGCACCATTGACGTGAGGGCAGGGTGTGTGGTGGGCACGGTTGCGCAGGAGGCCCCGGACGGAGCTCAAACACCGCTGGAGACCGTTATCGCTTCGGACACGGAGCTGACTACGTTGCTCGCACAATCGCAGACCTGCGACGATCCCGATGGCATAGCGGAAATCCACACACGCCTCGCGGACATCGACGCACACACGGCCAACGCCCGGGCCGCGATCATCCTCGCCGGCCTCGGATTCGACGAGGAGATGCAATCGGTCCCGCTTGAGAGCCTCTCGGGAGGCTGGAAAATGCGGGTGGCGCTGGCCTGTGCGCTCTTTTGCGAACCCGATCTGCTCCTTCTCGACGAGCCCTCCAACCATCTGGATCTGGAGTCGGTTCTGTGGCTCGAAGGGTTTCTCAAGTCCTATCCGCACACCCTGTTGATCGTCAGCCACGACCGAAACCTCCTCAACAACGTGGCACAGAACACGTTGCTGGTTGAGGACGGCAAACTGACCATGTACTCCGGCGACTTTGACGCGTTCCGAAAGGCGCGATCGGCGCAGGTTGCGCTGGCACAGGCGGCCCATGCGAAACAGGAGAATCAGCGCAAGCGTATGTCGGCGTTCATACAACGTTTCAGAGCCAAGGCATCCAAGGCCAAGCAGGCCCAGAGCCGTATCAAGATGCTGGAGCGCCTCGAACCCGTACAGGCGAACGCCTCTGGCAACATGGTAGTCTTTCAGTTCCCCGAACCTCTGGCGAAGCCCTCGCCACTCATAAAATTGGACGGGGTGCGGGTGGGCTACGACCCCGAGCGACCAGTCCTCGACGATCTCCACCTGAGCATTTTCAACGACGACCGCATCGCTCTGCTGGGCGCAAACGGCAACGGAAAAACCACTCTTGCCCGGCTGCTGTCCAGAGAGCTGTCGCCGTTCTTCGGCGAGATCGTTGCGCCCTCCAAGCTCTGTGTCGGCTACTTTGCCCAGGATCATCTGGAGCGGCTGAACGTAAACATCTCTGCCTTCGAGCAAATGCGCATCGCCAGACCCGACGATGCTTTTGACAAGGTTCGCAGCCGGCTCGGCCGCTTCGGTTTTGCGCAAAGCAGAGCCGAGGTACTCGTGGGGAATCTATCGGGAGGTGAGAAGACCAGGCTGGCGCTGGCATTGCTCGCCTGCAAGCGACCGAATCTCTTGATCCTGGACGAACCCGCCAACCACCTGGACGTTGAAGCGCGGGAGGCGTTGATATACGGGCTCAACGAATACGACGGCGCGATAATACTGATTTCCCACGACCGGCATCTCATCGAGGCGACCGTCGATCAGCTGTGGGTTGTAGGCGAGGGCACCTGCAAGCAATACTTCGGCGATCTGGGCGATTACCACAAACTCCTCCTCGAGCAGCGGCAGTCCTTGCGGCGTGCCGCCAGATCCGCCAGGGAAGTTCAGGGCGAGCAGAGGAAGAACAAAAAGGATGAACGCCGTCACGCCGCCGATGAACGCGCCAGGCTTGCTCCCCTGAAGAAGGCGGTGTCCGAGACGGAGGCGATGATGGAGCGACTTTCGACTGAGAAGGATCTCATCGACAGCCGGCTGGCGGATCCCGGTGTCTACGAGGGACCATCTGAAGAAATCGCGCCGCTCACCCGGCGGCAGCGGGAGCTGGAAAAACTCATCGCGAATGCCGAGGAGGCGTGGATCGACGCCCAGTCTCAGATTGATAACTCGCGCTAGCCTCAGGAAAAAACCACCGCCTTGACCGCGATCTCGTAGTCGAGAAAGTGGCTCGGATTACATGTGTGCAATTCGGCATTGCTCACCACCGCCGCTGCCCCGATCAGCGCGTCAGGAAGATGTATCGTAACACCTCGCGCCCGTTGTTCTCGCACAGAAGCGGCCGCCAGATCAGCCACATCATCATCCACCACAACCGTACGCAGGCTATTTAGAAGCCTGCGAGTCGTAGTCTCCTCTCCCTGTCGCATCCCCAGCAGAACCTCGGCTCGACTCACAGCGCAGACCAGAATCTC
>JAUVAN010000094.1 GCA_030591725.1 Deltaproteobacteria bacterium | reverse complement strand
TGCCTGCGCAAAAGTGTCTGGCACCCTTACAAATGTGTCTGACACCCTTGTGAGGGAGTGTCTGACACCCTTGTGAGGGACACCCTACGAATCGGCTAGGGGCAAGTCAGCTCCGTGCCGTCCCAGCACGAATCCTCCAGGTTGCCTTCGTAAGTCGCGCTCGACGGGGAGGCCGACAAGTGCTGCAGAAAGCCGCAGATCTCGCAGTACGGCAGGCTCCCGTTTTCCTGGACGACGAGTTCGCCGCCCACAGAGGAAAGCCCGCTCAAGATTTCGAGGCTGGAAAGAGAAGTATTGTGAGCAATGGTCAAATCGCCGCCCACATCCTCGAGGCAGGGGATCTCCGTGGAATCATCGAGCGCATCCACGAGGGACAAGTCACCATCGATGCACCGGTGTTTCTCGATGGCGGTCAAGGGACCCCCCGTGGTTGACCCACTATTGAAGAAGTCCATTGTGTCGTAGTTGCCCTGATAACAATCTTCCACGCACTCCGTTGTGTCATCGCCATCGCCGCACCCGGTGGCTAACGCGAATGCGGCCACGAGCAGCAACAAAAAGAAAAGCATTCTGTTCATCGTCTGTCCCCTCCAATTGAAAAACCGATCATACCATCTTTGGTGGATGTTTGACGTTTGTCCTCCTTCGCTCGCTAACGCGAGCTACGGCGGATGATCGTTTACGACACTCGTTATCCTATGCTCTGGCTCAGGAACGCTATTCCGGCGGCGACCGCTGCGCCGAGGGTTGCGATCATGACGATCTGCGTGGCGACGACCCTCAGGGTTCCGGCCCCGGCGCCCTGCCCCATTCCCGGGGCCATCCGGGTCACGAGCCCTCCGAAGACGTCCGCCGCGAGTCCCGCCATGAATACTGGAGTCGCGATCATGACAGCCCAGGTGAACGCTCCGGCGAAAATAGCGATCGCTCCATCGATCAGCCCCGGGGTGATCAGGTTACCGTCGAAGGCCGCGTCGAGCGGGATCCACCTGACCGATCCGGCGAGCGCGCTCAGCATCGCGTGGTGGCCGTCCATGACCAGGAAGGCTCCGATACCGAGGAACGTGTACAACCCCGCCAGCGGGCTCGTGCCGCCCTCTTCACGCCCCGCAGAAGGGATGGTGTGCGCGGCCAGGCCGATCAACGCGCCGGCAGACTCGAAGACGGAAAAGGCGATCCTCGCCATCAGGCCGAACGACGCGCCCACGAGCACCTCCTTGAGGGCGAGCCCGATGAGCATGGAAGCGCCCGGCGTCGCCTTCATGGGCCCCAGCCCCGGAAGAAGCACGAAAACGAGCGACAGTGACAGGCCCACGAGGGGCAACAACGGCAAGGGTCGGCCTGCCAGGAATGGGGTCAGCCGCAGGGCGACCGCCACGCGAATGAAGAGCAGGGCTCCGGTTATTGCGAGGGCGATGGCCGGATCCGGCATGACAATTACCTGACCACTACCGAGATGAGCGACCACACCCGATCGGCAAACCCGGAGACCTCCCCCGCCACGAATGGCGCCGCGGCCAGCGCGACCAGCAAGACTGCGGTGATCCGCGCGACGTGGTTGATCGTGGGCTCCGTCATCTTCGTGAACGACTGGAACAGGCCGGCGATGACGCCGGACAGCAGCGCGGCGAGAAGGAAAGGCAGCGAAAGAACGATCACGAGAATCAGCGCCTCGCGTCCGAGTTCGTGAAGATCCGACGGTGTCATCATGCGGACGTTCTATTTCATTTTGGGGTAAACAGGAACGGGAAATCGATCTTGGACTCGCCCGAGCTCGACGGGAAGACCCACTTCTTGACCGCGCGCTCCATGCAGCTCCTGAGGCCGGGCAACTTGGCGCCGGTTCCCCCTATGCTGACCTTCTTGACCATCCCGGAGCCACCCACGGTCGCCCGGAGCAAGACCTTGACGTCACGGTCGTCGGGAGCCTCACCCTGCTTGAGAGATTTCTCGTAACAGATCTGCAGGCGCCCCTTGTTCTTGTTTACCACGCCGCTGAGTTGACGCGAGGTCAGGGCGGCGGCGCCCGAGGACGACCCACTCGACGAATCTTTTCCCGAAGTTCCCCCGACCAGGTCGTGACTACCCACCGGTGATCCACCGCTCATCTGCGCGAGCAGTCGCTTCTTGCGGTCCTCGGCTGACTCTCCCTTTGGCGCCGACTTGCCCGAACCCTTGTACTTGCTCGACTTGGTTCCCTTCCGAGGATCATTCGACCCTGAACCACTGCCGTCATCACCCGACTTCGGAGGCCGGTCCTGTATCCTGATGCCCGATTCCTCGATGGGGCGATCCTTGTACACCACCCTCTCGATGACCCGCTCCTTGATCTCCACCACGGTCTCCATCTCGACGGTTCCCTTGCCGAAAACGATGATCAGCCCGAGCACCACCACGGCCACCGCGAAGAAACCGACCGCGGCGAACTTGACCCACCGATCCGGCCCGGCCGGCTTGATGGGGGAGATGGACTGAAGGGCGGCGATTCCGCTGGACATCCCCGCGCCGAAATCGTCGCTCAGGGGACGGGATTCGTCCGGAAACAACGCCTGGTCTCCGGAGAGGAAATCGTCAAAGCCCTTGTCCTTCGGTTTCGGGAGCGGCGCATCGAGACGATCGGCCAGGACCCCAACGCTTCCGCCCTTGAGAGGAGACTCCTGGACTTTTTCCTTCTTCTCCTCCTGCGCGAACAGGCCGAGGCGCGGTTGCTCTACCTCTTCGCGCGCAGGCGCAGCCGCCTTGTCACCTCCCAGGGAAGCCTCAATATCGATCTTGGCCAGGAGCCCAACCAGCTCCTTGCAGTGCCGCAGGCTGATCCAGTCGGGCATCCCCTCCTTCCAGACGAGGGATGCGTCCGTGACCTTCTTTTCCCGGCTGTGCTTGCTAATGGCACGAGCCGTGATCGGACCAGCGGGGCTGTTGTCGATGGCGACAAACCACACGGAAATGTCCGCCTCGCCCTGCTCGATGCGCTGCGCCGACTTCTTGACCGCGCTGAGCAGCCCCGGCGTCCCTCCCACCTTTTGACCACTGTCCGACTTGAACGAGGCGGCGAATCGGTCCTCCAGCGGAGAACCGGCCTTTTCCTTTTTGGGAGAGCTGGCCGGCAGCGTCTTTTTCTTTATCGAGGGCCCGCGAATCAGGATGATCTCGTTGCACTTCTTGCAACGGATTTTCAACACCTTGTTTCTGACTTTGCTATCCGCGATGTTGTACTTGGAGTTGCAATGTTCACAAACGAATTTCATGCAACCTCTACAGCAGGTTCATCAGGTGCTGCTTGATGCCATCACGGGTTTTATCGTCGGGACAGTGGTGTAGCGCACGCTCCCACGTTTCGATTGATTTGAACTTGAATCCGGTTTTCTGATACAGCATGGCGAGATTCTTGAGCGCGGGAAAATAGCTCGGCTCCAGATCCAGCGCGCTCTCCAGCTCCCTGATGGCCTGGTAGTTGAGCGATTTCTTGCCCAGGATCAGCGCAAGGTTGTAGTGCAGCTTGAACGCGAGTGGATCGATCTTGAGCCCTTTTCGCAGGAGCTCGATTGCCATGTCGATCTTTCCCTCTCGGTACGCGATAACACTTGCGGCCAGGATCTCCTCGGCCTGCGCGGAGAGGTTCTCCGGCTGCTGTTCGCCCTCATCGGCGCCTATGGCGTTGAGATGCATCTCCACCTTCTCGACAAACTCACCAAGCTTGAAGGGCTTCTCCATGAAGTCGTCCACGCCGTACGAGTCCTTCAGATCCTGCGCGTATCGCCAGCCGCGATAGATGGCGGAGATCATTATTACCGGAATGTGACCGTACTTCTTGCTGCCCTTGATCTTCTTGCAGATATCGAAACCATGAACCTCCGGCAGCATGGCGTCGAGGATAATCATGTCCGGGTTCTCGGTCTGGACCATCTTGATGGCCTCCAGCCCACGCCCGGCAGTGACCACCTTGTATCCCTTTTCGGTCAGGACCCTCGATATGAGCAGCCGGATGTCGTCCTCATCGTCGACCACCAGGATCTTCTTTACGGCATCCAGCGACGCGTCCGTCACGGCAGGACCCGGAGCCGTGGGGTTGGACAGGACCTCCTCCGAAAGATCGATGTCTATCTCCAGGGAAAGATCATTCTGTGCAGCCGGCGTCTCTTCGTCGGGAAAAATCGTCGCATTGGAAATATGCTGCGGGGAGGGCCCGACCGAATCGAGGGGCTCTTCCGAACGCGAGACAAAACGCTTTCCACAGTATTGCTCCTCGCCCGTCGCCCTGGCCTGGTAGCACTTCTCCACGCACTCCAGTATATGCGCGTGGAGCGCAACGTGGGGGAACACGCGCTTGCCCGAAACAAATTCCACCTCGTCGATGACTCGTTGATCGTCCGGGTTTGCCATTGCGAGGTTGATGCTGTCTTCCGACACGGAAATCGGAAGAATCACGTGCTGAGATGCGATCTCCAGAGGAATGATATCCAGGCACTTGAGATCGATCTCCACCTCGTCGAGGTTGACGGCTGGAATACCGGCTTGCTCGCTCAACGCCTTGAGCAAACGCACCTCGTCGGTCAACCCCTTGTTGAGCACCCTGGAGGCCAGTCGCTCGTGTGGCCCACTCTCCCTCTCCCCCTGCTGCTCGTCGAGGATGGAGTTCAACTGCGACGGGCTGACCAGTTTCCGTTTCAGAAGGATTTTTCCAAGTTGAGTCTTGTCGTTCTCGCCCATGCTCCTGCCGATCCTATTTTACCTGTGCCAATGTAATAAACCGCAGGCAGTGATTTCAACAATCTAGCATTATGGATCAACGTCATCAACAATTTATAGATTGAGATATTGGTACCAGGCTCTAAACTCTGACCGGTTTTCGGATGGATGGCGGCGGCGGGGGCACGAGACTATCCTCTACTTCCCCTACCAACCTTGAAATTCTCCGTCTTCTGACCGCCGAAACGAAATCGAACTTTACGCCGATGCCGGGTTCTTTTCCTTGCGCCCTGCACCAGACCACGTACCCGTTGAAACGCTCGGGTCCGATTGTTTCATCGATAAACAGGTCCAGTTCCACCGCCGTGTTCTCCTTCAGGGGAGTCTCGGTGAGGATGAAAGCCCCCCCGGAACTGAGATCCTTGGTACGGCCGACGAGGCACTTTCCGTCGGACAGGATGTTGGCCTTGAAATCGACCGGGACGCGCCGTCCGGGTTTTCGCAGGCTGTCGAGAGCCCCCTTGCAGAAATCTATCAGAAACTCCACTCTGCTGCGCTCTCCTGAGCCGAAGCTCACTCCGATTCCCGCCGGAAGAGCTGAACGCCATTTGGTTGGAGAACGGCGCCAGTTGACCTTCCCGCAGATCAACAATCCCTCCTCGATGAGCGGGAAGGAAATCTCCAGCGCGATCTCCTCGTCGATCTCGAATGTCTCGGTTGTAGGGACGAAAAGCCCGCCCCCGGGAAGATCGTTCAGGAATACCCGGAGGAAGTCGGCGCCGTCATTGTAATGAATGAATATCGTTTTCACGATCCCGCGCAACCTCCATTTCAACCCCCTTACTACAGTGGTTCGACCGCTCCCGCAGTGTCAAGCACAACACGCAGTTATCCCAACCATCGAAATAAATTAATGACCGCAACCATCAACCTGTGTGAAAAATCACGCCCGGAATGTAATCAGCCGGAAAACACGCGGCGAATTTCTACATTCCTGAAACGATGAGGAAACCGTCGTCTACCCGTTCGAGTTCGAGCCTGTTGTCGGCCGTCTTGTTGGCCCACCTGGATTTCTCCATGACATCGTACTGAAAGCTCATGTTGAACGTGTACTCCACGAAAATCGAGCCGTGTGATTCGAAGATATTCCGGTAGCGAATCTCGTACCGCATGGCCTTCACGGCCTTGAACTTGGCGGCCAGGATCTCCTCGAGCCCGTTGCGATCGAAATCGTCGTCGCCGGTAGGGGTGCCGTTGTTGTCAAAATATCGCGGCGCCGCGAAAGACATGAGCAGACCCACGTTCATGTCCTCCACTGCGTGCCTGTACCGCTCGCAGAACGCGACGATCTCCCGGTTATTATCCGTATCCTCTATTTCCGTGTTGGAAATGTAATTCTTGGTACATCCGGCGGCAGAAAAAAGAACGACCGAGATTATCAGTATCGGTAACAGAAATCTTGTCATGTATGCTCACCCTTTCGAATCCGACTCCTGGATTCTCAATACTCCAAACACCGCAAGGATGATATTTTATTCCCCTCATGGAGAGTTGGACAAGAAAAATCAGGTTACAGGTGAATTGATTTGCTATTACTGCTCGGTGTTGTTATTCCGCCCACATTCAAAGTTTCCATATGGGGAACTTTCGCACCTCGCAAACTGCGCGGTGGCGTTAATGGAAGGAATGATGATGACTAACGTTAGAATTATTGGCCTGATCGCTCTGTTGTCATGTTTGTCTATTGTCGCATGCGACGATGGAGGAGGAGGCGGTATTGATGGAGGTACGGATACCGACACGGATACCGACACGGACACCGACGTTGACACCGACACTGACACCGACACTGACACCGACACTGACACCGACACTGATACGGATACCGATACTGACACCGATACTGACACCGACTCCGATGCCGGGCCTGATGCCGGCGAAAGCGAAAGCGAGTTCGGAGCCTGGATCGATGGTGCCGGACGAATCCTGAGGCTTGGGGAGAGCTTCAACACCAACTGGAACCACGTCTTCGCATGGGATGACGACAGCGCCGGCTGCAACGAGGCCCTGGGCAATTACGAGATCGTCGGAGACACCATCACCTTCACCCGAGGCGAATCCAACTCCTGCTCTCCCTTCGATGTGTGCACCATCACAATCGCCCCAAGCGCAACCGCCCTGTCCCTCGACTGTCCCACGGGCGCGGACGCCGGCATCGAAACCCACGACTTCACCCCCGTAGCGGCTGCGGTCGTGCCCCAGAATCGTCACACCTTTGTCATGCTCAACTCCTATGGCTGCGGGGCGGTTGGCGATATGGATTACTACGAGGCCGCTCCCAGTGACTTCGAAGGCTACGCCCAGACAAACAGCTGGATTGGTACGGACATGTACATGGACGAGATGTTCGATTACAGCATGCCCGACGGCTGGGGCGGATGGAGCTGGTACGACGCAGACGACACCGGCCGCTCTGACTTGCTCTACCCGACCCCCACCGGAACGGTCCATCACCTTCGCGGCCTGCGAGACGAGAACCTTCAGCAGTTGAGCGCCGTGACCTACGATGTCGTGTGCGACACGGGCGCCCTGTCCAACATCGAAGAACTCTATGCCGACACCGGCGTAACCCGGCAGCGCTACCTGGGCAACGGAACCTTCGGGGAAACGGTCCCCGGCACGTCGGTCGTCACGGTCTCCGGCGCCACCACAAGCATCACCGAAGTCGAGGTCTTCTTCGCAGCCTGGTTCACGCCCACCGACATTCTGACCGTTACTCTCAACTCGCCGGACGGCACGACAATTACACTGGCCGACTCCGACGGCGGAGCGAACCAGTATTATGAATCCGTGATCTTCACCGATCTCGCCACCGTAGCCATCGATGGATCGACCGGAAACAGGGTGGATCTCTACCAACCGGAGCAGGCCCTGTCCGCGTTTGTGGGCGAGGACGGCAACGGCGACTGGACCCTCGGATTCACCACCACCGGCACGGTCACCGGCTCCCTGGAAAATTGGAGCCTGTCGCTGCGATAACCCCCCTCAGTACTCTACCAGCGAGGACTCGGGGTTCTCACATGAGCACCCCGATCAGGCGGCCTATCACGGATCTTGTGCCAGTCGAGGTCTGCGTAAAGGACCGCGCTCCGATCGCCTGGGAGCACCCACATCCGAATCGATCCTCGGGGTTCTTGATGGGCCTTTGCAATTGCCCCTCATGAGGCCTGCCGGCGGAATCAAAGGCCGTGGCCTTCACCTTCACCACGTCGTCGAAAATCCATCGGTGACGAACCCTGAATCCGTCCCCCCAGTTCCCCCCGCCCAGATCCCACGCCACGCTCACGACATCCAACGTCTCCGGGACCACGAACGTGAGAGTATACCATTCCACCGGGTCCACCCGCTCGGAGTTCGGACTCATTTCCAGTTCGATTTTTTGGGCGGATACCGGCGCGTCACGGTAGGCCATCTCCCGTGCGGAACCGTCCCCGTCTTCTGCGGGCCGGGCCGCAAATCGGAGGAGTCTCGCGGGAACCTTGCCCGCTGTCGGAACTGCGGCCCAGGTCACGCACGAGGGCTTCATCCTCACACCGGACATCTCGACGAAAACCCCCGGTCCCTCACCGGGAATAACCAGGTCGAAACCGATGGGCACGGTCACCCGATCGCGGACCATCACCGATCTTCGCGCCGTATCCTCGATACCCGGTCCCCGGATGATCAGGTCGTACAATCCCCCGGGCATCCAGGGCAAGGTATGCGCCGACAGTCGGTATCGACCGTCCTCGAGGGGGCGTATCCTCAGCAACCTGGCGGGGTACTCGAGGGATCTCGAAGCTCCCCTCAGGGCGACGTGCGCGCGCCGAACCAACCTGACCGACCAACCCTCCCAGGCCCGGGGTTGCTGCACGCCCGGAGGCGGCGTCAGGGGCAGTCGCAGCTGGATCACCGCGGTGAGAACATCGCCGGCGCCCAGCGATAAAATCTCGTCGGGTTGATCCCCTGATGGAAGAACTATCCGCGCCGGCTCGCCGGATACCGCCGACGGTATCGCCACCACCACAATTGTTAACAAGAGTGTTATCAGTCCGCGAGTATTCCGAAGTGAACGTAGTTGGTGTCCAGGCCAAACCCGACGGCGGCGCGATTTACCTGGTGCAGCAACACGTGAGGAGGTCTCTGCCTTCCGACCCTCAGGCCTATCCAGGCTTCGTTGTCCCCCCTGACGACCTTCAGATCCAGCACTCCCCGCAGTTCGGAGAGAATATCCAAAAATTCCTGAAGATCCACACCCTCTCGTCGAGATTTCATTGCTCAATTGTACCACCGCAGAACATCAACCGGGAAGATTTTTCACTACCCCATCCCGGCCTTCCCCTGCGAGGGGAAGGGGAAGTTGTTAGAAGCCAGCATTTAATTGGGTTGTTTGCGTACAAACACCAATTCTGTCTCGATGAGATCCTTGTCGTGTCGCGCGACGATCAGCACCTGGTTGGCGCCGTCCTCGAGCGGAACATCGACGGAAAAAGCGATGCGATCATTGTCCGCTCCACGCTTGTTCGGCAGGTAAGCCACCTTCTTTCCGCCGACAAACACTATGAGATCTCTCACCCCTTCCGGGTGTCTGGCATTACCCGAGATCCTGACAGTCTTCTCGCCGGTCTTCCTGATGAACCCGCCATCCAGGGATATGCGCGGAGGGACTATTTCCGACAGCTCGAACGTAGGCCGCCCATCCCCCCCCGGGCGGGTGGACGACTCGGCGATCCAGGCGTGCCGATCCTTCTCGAGGACCAGGCGGAAGAAGTTTTTCTGTCGACCGTCCACCTTGAAAGTCGCGCCCGCCTTCACCCTGCCGGCTATCCTGCCGATTGACCGGGGCACAGAATACAATGGCACGGGCCGATCTCCGACGATCGTGATCGAACCCGAGGCCCCGGACGGCCCCGGGCGCATGGGTGAAACCGGCAACACGATCTTGTGGTCGATCAACCCCCTGGTTCGCGGAAACTTGGAGGGAATCCATTCCTCCAGCGCGAGGTGCAGTTGCGCCTCATCGAGGTTGTACCGATCCGCAAGCTGAATCCTGAACACGCCCTTCGCAGATTTTCCGGGCGCGAGCTTTCCGACGCTGAAATGGCCTTGTTTCACATTGATCCCCGGCCTGGCGGAGAGATTTGCGTCCACGTCGAACGTCGCAACCTCTCCCACATTCTCGACCACGACGCTCATGAGGAACTCCTCACCAGGCTCCACAAAACCATTGCCGTTTCCCAGATCTTCGAGATGCCAGCGATACGACAGGGCCGGATGGGACTTTACCGGCATGGCCACATCGATGGAGATGGGCCTGGGAACGCGTCCGGATTCCGAAAAGAACTTGATCTCCACCGGATCCGAACGACGAGCCAGGACCTGAGGCAGATCCACCACCACGGCCCAGTTCTTCGTACGATTGCTCTTCACCTTTCCAAACACCAGCTCCAGACCCGAAAGGAGGGGGTTGTCACTCTTTGTGACGGCTCTGAGCCTGTAAAGGACATCGCCGGTTCCGTTCTTCACCGATACCTTTATCTTGAACTTCCCGCCCGGTTTGATCTTTCCCTGGATCTGCGCCGTCGCCGTTATGGATGGATCCTCCACCGTCTTGGGATCTTTGCCCGCATCGCCACCATCGCGCCCGGGCTTCCAGTCGACCCCCATTTTTTTGAGCGCCTTCAACAGCGCGGTTTCCTCTCCGCGAGATTCCTTCCCGACTATCTTTCCGGCTTCGATGATCAACTCCGAAGTCGTCACACCTCTGGCGTTCGCGATCAGGCGACGGGCAAACTCTACATTGTGACCGCTCATGAAGGAGTCCCTCTCCGGGCCCTCCGGGTAACACCGTTCCCACATCCTGAAATCGGCCTTCCGGCGCGATGCCGGCATGAAAGTCATCACCTCGATGGCGCCGGGCCTGTCGCCGCGCTCCCTGGCGTTGGGGCGAACGAGATGCGAGTCCAGATCCGCCTCGGAGAACCCGGGTCCGCCAACGTCCAGGTGCATCTCCTCCCTGTCCACTATCGCGGGCCAGAACCTGATATCCGGCGCGACACCCACCGCCTGAATGGAGATATCTCCCGGGGTGAGGTACTGGGCTATGGTGAGCCGAAGCGCGCCGCCCCCCGGAAGCGGGAGAACCGTCTGCACCGAACCCTTTCCAAATGATGTCTCGCCTATCAGCAGAGCGCGACCATGATTGCGCAACGCCCCGGCCAATACCTCTGCGGCCGAAGCCGAAAATGAATCGATCAGGATTACCAGGGGATACGGCGGCTCGGTTCCCTCCGCGACGGCGTTCTCCACCTCGCGAACATCGTCGTGACGGCCCGCAGTCGTCACGATCGTTCCGCTGCTCACAAAGAGGTCCGCCACCTTGATGGCCGCGTCCAGAAGCCCCCCGGGGTTCCCCCTGAGGTCGAGAATGAGCCCCTTCATTTTCTTCGCTCTCAGGGAGAGAAGGGTCTCCTGGATCTCGGTAGCGCTGTTGCGCTGAAACGTTTCGAGGGTGATGTAGCCCACGTTCCCGTCGAGCATCTTCGACTCCACACTCTCGATGGCTATTTTTCCTCTGCTGACCAGCAGCTTGTCGATGGTTCCGTCGACGCGCCTGACATGCACACGAACCTTGGTGTTCGGGGCGCCGCGCAGCCGCTCGGCCGCCTCGGAGGTGGTGATGTTGACCGTAGAGTCCCCATCGATCTTGATGATCTTGTCACCTTTTCGCACGCCGGCGCGCATGGCCGGGGTATTCTTGAACACCTCCACCACGGTCAGATCTCCGTTGCACGGAGGGCGGCGATCGGTAGTGATCCTGATCCCCACTCCCTCGAATTCTCCCCGGGTGCTCATGCGCAGCTCCTCCCAGAGATCGGGCATCATCACACTGGAGTGGGGGTCGAGCACAGAGAGCAGCCCGTTGACCGCCACGTACTCCAGCGTCAGGTAATCGCGCTCCTCGCTGGGCAGGTTGTCCACCATGAAGCGGAAAACCCTGCGCATCGCGCGGGACAGCCCCCACGGGCTCCCTACCTTGTCCATGACGACCTTCAGACGCTTGCCGGAGATCTCGATGATCGCCGTCTTGCCGTCTTTCGGATAATCCACCTTTATCTCTGCAACGGCGAGCTGGATCGCGTCGAGCGCCGACTTGAACATCTTCTTCGTGTCGATGCGATCGGGGTCGTAATAGGATTCCATCACGGCGAGGATGGTCCGGTCCATCACCCGCGCCTTTGATAAATCGTGATTCTTTCCCTCGTCGAGCCTCGACGCACCGGCGAGGGCGCTGACCGAAAGCAGGGCAACCACAAGTATTCCACAACAGGGTAATCGTCTGAACATAATCTCTTTAACTTCCCTCCCCC
>JAUVAN010000426.1 GCA_030591725.1 Deltaproteobacteria bacterium | reverse complement strand
AGGGCCCTGGGTGCGCGGATCAAATCCTTGAACGGCTGGATGATCTCACTCAGAGGGCTCTTTTGTTCTTGTTCTTTGTTGTTTTCGTCGTTCATCGCGTCACTCTAGCAGAAAAAGGTGAAAGGGGGTCAAGGACCCGCTACTCGCCGAATGCTTTATCCCACACGCGCACCTGGTTGCGGCCGCCCTCCTTGGCCGCGTAGAGCGCTGTGTCGGCGCGTTTGAGCAGATCCTCCTGGTTTCTGGCGTGTATCGGCAGGGTGGCCACGCCCATGGAGATGGTAACCCTCAGATCGCCCTTGTCCGTGTGGAAGACCTGGCCCTCCAGATCCATTCGGATCTTTTCGGCCAGCTTGACGGCGCCCTCTGTGCCGGTGCCCGCGCAGATTATCGTGAACTCCTCGCCTCCGTAGCGTGCGGGCAGGTCCGTGTCGCGGACAACGTTGCGGCGCAGGGTATCGCCGAAGGCCTTGAGAACCTGGTCGCCCACCGGATGGCCGAATGTATCGTTCACGTTCTTGAACTTGTCCACGTCGCAGAGGATCACCGACGTTTCGGTGTTGAAGCGAGTGGACTGGGCAGTCTGGCGATTCAACTCCTCCTGGAAGGTCCGGCGATTGGGCAGGCCGGTGAGCCCGTCGGTGGTCGCCATTTCCTCGAGATGTTTGACCATCATCGCATTTTGAAGGGCGGTGCCCAGCTGATTGATCATCACCTGGATCGTCGTGCGGATATTGTCGGTATAGGCGGAGGGCGCGGCTGTCGCCAGGGTGAGGGTTCCGAGCATTTCTTCCCCGGCGATGAGCGGCAGCACCAGCACGGACCGCATTCTGCCGAAGATCTTCTGTGTCTTTTTGTTGAAGATCACCTGCTGCTTGGGGTCGAAGATGCCCTTGTAAGGCAAGTAGTGGCGGTTTTTCTGAACCGAGGATGCCAGGCTTCCGTTGTCGCCGATAACCTCGCCCTCCAGCGCGATAGTGTCGTCGCCGGTAGCCTTTGCGATCACCTGGCGACCCTTCTTGTCGAGGGTGGTGATGACGGCGATGTCATAGCTTGCGATCCTGGCGGCCGCCTGCAGGGCCGCTTCGATTACCTCGTCCTGGGCCAGAGCCCTGGTGAGGGATTCGGACGCGTCGAGGAGTTTCCCCTGCTCGAACTTGGCCCGCTGGAGTTGCGAGAAGATGCGCTCGTTGGAGATGATCTGGAGGATGCTCTCGACCGCGGCGTTGAGGTTCTCCTTCTCCACATCCCCGAACGGACGGTTATCATTGCGGTCGGCGCACAGGACGCCGCGAAGAGATTCCCCCTCGATGATCGGCACGCCGAGGAAGTCGGTGACGGCGCTGTCCCCTTCGTAATACGGAATTCCGGAATATCCCGTGCGCAGGCCCTTGAGGCAGACGGGCGCACGGTTGCGAAGCACAGCCCCGATCACGCCTTCGCCGCGATCGACCTTTCGCGAAGAAATATCGGTTGCATCGGTCACGCACTCCAGTCGACGGAGTGTGTCCCCGTTTCCCTCGATCCACATGAGGAGGCAGGTATGTAGCCCCATGGTGCGCTTGAGCAGGTCCACGTGGTGGTACATCGATCTCCTCACCTCGCCCACGGTGCAGTGAGACAGGCGAGCTTCCTCCTTTGCGCGGTTGCCCGACTTTCTGCGATCGCTCGCGGCCGAGGTCAGCCTGAAGTCGCGCGCGTCGTCAGCCATGTCGTTCCTGGTATTCTCTATCTGGCGGCGTGCCGCCACGCGCATCCGGGAGATTTCCGTGCGGGTGAAGACGAGGTTTATGAGCGCGAAGCACACGACGAAGACGGCGTTCAGGAGGCCCCTGATCAGATCGGCGTTGGAGCCGCCGGCGATGGCGAGGGACATCTCTATGCCTATGGTCAATGCCACCAGTGTGAAGCCGACCCACTGCTGCGTGTAGACAACCAGGAAAGCCACGAGCACGAACACCAGGGGTTGCAGCGGGGATCCGAGTCCCCCCGCCACTTGCAGACAAGCATGGACGGCGACGACGAGGAGCATCCCGATTTCGAGTTCCTCGCGGCCGGTGCCCGTATGGGTTTTCGATTTGTCTGACCGAAGGTAGCGATGAACCTTGAGACCGAAAACCAGGGCCCACAACCCGAGCGCGAACATCGCCGGGATCTTGAGAGAGGAGCGTGACATATCGACGAACAACCCCGCGACCACCGCGGCGGCGAAGGCTCCGGAGAACAGGAAAGTTCCCGTTACCCGCCAGCCCCTGCGAATGCCGTAAATTGTGTATTCAAGTGTCGACAACGTTATGACTCCGATCTCCAACGTACCTATCGGAAGTCAATCCGACAAAATAATGGCCAAAAGACGTACGACTGATGAGATGGGCTATAAAAATGGGTGGTCACGCCGAATCGGTCAGGTTTTTTCAAGAAACTCTGCTGGACGTAAGATCTCAATCCGCCTCCAGGTTCCGAGATCTAGCAGATGTTTGTCGCCGGAGACGATGTATTGCGCGTTGCACGCAAGGGCCGCTTCCAATATTCGGTCATCAGTGGGATCCTTTTTGATGACGCAAACCTTCTTCTGGGGGACAACCGATTCGAACGTATCATCAAAGGTTTCGATGATCGCTTTTACCTGGCTGGGAGACAAACCGAATTTGGGACGCATCAGCATGTCCCTCGCTTCTTTGAGAATATCCAGGCTTGTGACATTTGTTATGGTTAGTTCGGTGGATTCGGTGGCATGGCTTCCAGGTGAAAAAGGAATTGTCTTTTCAGGAATTAGACTCACCAAGAAAAATCATCGACGTATTGCGACTCACAAATATGTGCAAAAGGATCTCTACCGAATCAACATTGATGGAACTGGTTTGGAGCGAATCGTAGAGAATGCAGATTCACCAAGCATTTCAAGAGGGCGATAAACCGGACAAACTTGGGCCAGAGACACTCGCATCCCATGGCGAGAAAAGCTAAAAATTCTAGCTTGTAGAAAAAATAGGCTAGCAAAAGCCATAAAAGTGGCTAATATATTCTACAGGGGAGAATCCGGGGTGTGGCCTCGGGCAAAAAATCAGGGGAGGGGAAGATCATGACTCTTCACCATAAGTTGAAGTATGCGCGAAAGAGAGCCAATTTTACCCTGGCTACCGTTTCAGAGCGTGCCCAGATAGGACAGAGTTCTATTTCGGAGTT
>JAUVAN010000188.1 GCA_030591725.1 Deltaproteobacteria bacterium | reverse complement strand
GTTGAGGAGTATCCTTTCTTATCGAGGCAAATGCGAATAGATTTTTTTTGTGTACGGTGAAAACCGCCTGGTTCCTCCGCCCTGGCTCACAATATCAAGCACTGCGTCGGCATTGATGACCTGTCTGCCGAACAGATAGGAAATCCCGTACTGAACGAACCCTGCCCACATGGGGGTTGTCGGCCCCATCATCACTATTTCTCCGCTCACCATACCCAGTAAATCGTCCACCGTCCCGTTAACCAGGGTTTGCGAGGTGAAGATCGCCACGTCACATTCCGGCAGCAGCTCGGACGCTCGTTCCTCGGAAAGCACGGGCGCCGGCAGCGGTCGGCGGTCGAAAATATAAAGTTTCTTTGCCCTGGACTCGAGGAGGGGCACCAGAGGTGCAATGTGGCCCACCAATCCAATCACTGCTCCGTCGATGTCGACGCATTTTTCGAGACCCGGATCCGGATTGTTCGTTGTGTTGAGCACGGCGTTTACCGTGGCCAGAGCTATTCCCGTGGTCACGGGATTCCCCGGCAAAGCCATGGCGACCAGATCTTCCGCACTGCGCCCCTTGAGCGATCCCGCCTCATCAAGAACCGAGCACGAGGATATATCCTGAGGATGGGCCGCAGAGGCCAGGCCGCACGATCCATCATCGATCTGGACCGCCGTGAAGGACAGGCCGATTCGGACTTCCTCGATGTTTTTGTTTTTCAACTTGGGCAGGGTATCCCGAATGAGTTCCTGGATAATCATGGGCCGATTATCCCATTGATATATGGTAATTGCGAGCAAAAAGCTCCGGTATTACATTCGTGCTGTTTGCAAGGGTGCCAGACACATTTTTTTTCAGATTTTTTCCGGGGCAGCGAATGGTGTATTGTATTTGCAATGAACAGATTCTCCATCCTGCGAGCGAGTACAGTCATGCTGGTGACAATTGTCATTTTGCTGACAGGGACGCCGGACGCGGCAGCCGACGATGAGGCCCGACCGCTGGTGGTGATGATGGTCTTCGATGAGCAGGAAGAGGCCTCCAGGGAGATCGTAGAGGCTGTCGGCGGCCAGCTGAGTGATCTGGATGTGGAATTCGGTTCTCGTGTTGTGGGGCCCCGCCCGCCGGCAGCCGCCGCAAACATCCGATTGGCAGGTGAGGTGGCGGCCGACAAGAGTGTCATCGCGGTTTTCTGGTACGCCTCCCTGGAAGAACAAGTGTATCTCTACCTCTCGGGCAATGATGGGAGCCGCATTCTCGTCAGAAAAATGGAGAGTGCAGCGCAGGCCAGGGGACGGGCGGAAGGACTGGCGATCATTGTGAGATCCTCCATAATTGCGCTTCTGCATGGAGGAATCATCGGGATTGCCGTTCACGAATCCGCACAAGTGGAAACAAAGACAGGCAAGCCCGCCGAGGACGATCAGGATTACAGTGAGGCGGTTCAGAAAGAGGATTCAGTAACGGAGAATTCAGAATCGGACGAGTCCGCACGGCTGTTCCTGAGGATTGGTTACAATGTCGGCATTCGCTCCCGTGATGATCCCTTCGTTAACGGTTTCGGTCTGGATTTGCTCCTTCACTTCAACCGATTTCTTGCGGTCACAGCCGGCTACACGGCCTTCTTTCCGGTGCAGGGCAGAGGCGAATTCGCTACCGCGAAAGTATACAGACATCCTTTTCGCATAGGGTTGAGAGGAGGAATTGATGTAAAGCGGGTTCGGCTGGGTCTCTCCCTGTCCCTGGTGTTGGACTACACGACGCAGGAAGTAATAAATCTGGGGCCGGATATCGAGGCGAGCAACGACATGGACGATCTCACAGTGGGGCTGCTTCCCATGATGGACGTGGTCATTCCGATCACGGGGAGATTGGGGATCTTCCTTGCCGCAGGCGCGGAGTTCTCCTTCAACTCCAGGCGTTACACGGCGAGTCTTGGCGAGGATAGGGAGATCCTGGTGGACACATGGCCGGTCCAACCCTGTTTTATGGTGGGAATTCGGGTGAATCTGGTTTGAGTGGAATGCGCTTTTCGCCCAAAAAAGCACATCCGAACCCCGTGACCGATCCCACATCCGAGATAAAATGATGGCAGTAACCCCAAATACGACCGAGCCCAGTCCGGATCTCGAATTGACGAAGGCGGCGGCTCTCGGTGACGACGTTGCCAGACGTCGGGTAGTGGACAGAGTCGTGGACCGAGTGTCCATCACGGTTCGCTATCTCGCAGGGGGCGATCCGGATGCGGATGACTATGCTCAAATGGCCATCATCGAGATTCTCAAATCGGTGGGCTCGTTTCGGGGCGAGAGCACCCTGGAGTCGTGGGCGGACAGGATCACGGTTCGCACAGCCATTCGCCAGCTCAAGAGGCGGCGACGGCGTGATCGGATGGAGGAGATCGCTCCCGAAAGGGAAGGTCGCAGCACGAGCCTGGAGGCCGCACCGGAGCGAAAGCTCGTCAGACACCGTATGTCCGCGCGCATCACGATGTTGATGGGAACACTGACTCCCGAGCGCGCGCGAGTCCTGACCATGAGGCTGGTGCTCGGATACAGTATCGAGGAGATATCCTCGATTACCGGCATGAAGATAAACACGGTTCGCGACCGTCTGGCCGTGGCGCGAAGACAACTGAGGAAAAAAATTCAAAAGGATCCCGTTCTCAAGGAGTTCGCGGGGTCGATTTCCGGACAGGTGGCATGAGTAGTCAGATGGATGATTGCAGAAAAATACATGAGTTGTGGGACCTGGAGACTTCAGGTGAACTTCTGGACAAGTCTCAGCGAGATCTCATCGAAAAGCACCTCGAACACTGTGCTGAATGTCGCTTGGAGGCGGTGAGCATCGGTTCCATGGATGTGAACGGTCCGGACGGACCTCCACGTTTCCTCGATGATGATATCGCACGGCGCAAGTGGATTGACTCGACGGTCGCGAAGGCGGCGGCGGCGGGCGAAGACTCGACGGAACACATGAAGCGACCAATGCCGTTCATGAGATTTGCGGCGGCTGCTGCCGTTGTGGGCATTCTGATCGGCGCGACCGCGCTGTTCCTGAATGGTTTCTTCAAGAGCGAAGTCCGACACAATGGCGCACCTTCTTCTGTAGCCGACGGAAGAATAGAGGGCGACGGAGCCACACAGCTGACAGGGCACGTCCTGCTTCGCACACGTGAAGAAAGCTCGTCGTCGATCAAGCCTGTCGGCGCGGGCGACAGCCTCAATGCGGGCGATGGCCGACTTGTCGTCGATCTCGGCACCGGGGTGCGCTTGTATCTCGTTGCGCAAACCGAGGCGGAGATAACGAGCCTGAACTCCGCGAACATGGAAGTCCATCTGCGTTCCGGACGGATCATCGCGTCGATTGACCCCCTGAGAAGCGGTCCCAAATTCGCAATCTCCACAAAAGAAGGGACCGTGGTTGCAAAGGGAACAGTCTTCTCCGTTGAAGCGGCCACAGATAGTGTTCGCGTTGGAGTGATGAGGGGAGAGGTGAGCCTGGAGGAGAAGGGTGGCTCGGTCCGAACCATCGGGCTCGGACAATCCGTCGTGATGGGCCGACCAGCGGTAGCAGGCCTTCGCGCTCAAGCGGAAGAGGAAGCTCAGTCGATCCTCAAGATGCTTGATATGCTGACCTTCTCCGACTCGGCAAGTATGTATCTGCGAAGCCTGCCCGTCGGTGCGGTTGTTTCGGTGGACAAGGTCACTATCGGCCGGACGCCGCTTTTCGCGGCAATACGGGCGGGGCACAGGGCCCTGGAACTGGAGATGGACGGACGCGCGCCGGTTCGCGAACTCGTGGAGCTGGGTCGCGGCACAGAGATATCAAGGGTCTTTGCCCTCGAGGAGTTTGTCGATACCAAGGGTGCGGCAACAGTCGAATCCATCCGGTCGTCCGGCGTTCGAGCTGTGCGCGCCACTGCATCGGAGCTGCTGGCCGGAGCGCAGGGTCAACGCGCATCCAGAAACTGGAAAGGCGCGGCGAAGATCTACAGCGAGCTGATCAGGGCCTATCCGCGCAGCGTGGAGGCCAGAACATCCCTCATTTCCCTCGGAGTGATCCAGCTCGATCACCTGGGGCAGCCGGGCAAGGCCCTGGGCTCCTTCGGTCAGTACCTGTTCTCTTCGCGCTCCGGAGCTCTCGCCCAGGAAGCGGCATGGGGCAGGGCAAGAGCGCTTGCGAAGCTTTCCCGAAAGCAGGCCGAGAAAGAGGCGATCGAGGAATTTCTTGATGATTATCCCGGCGCGATCCAGGCCCCCATGGCCACAAAGCGATTGCGCGAACTGAAAGAGGTACTACAGCCATGAAAAGAAACATCATCATTTTATTGGGAGTGTCGCTCCTGGCAATCGCCCTCCTGTCCCTCGCCGGATGCGAGGCAGCAGATAAATCCCTGGCCGGCGGGGATGGCGACACCGACGCAGATTGCGTGGAAGGCGAGTTTGACTGCGAAGGCAACGACTACGTGGAGTGCGTTGACGGGGAGTGGTCGCTCGTAGAGGTATGCGAGGAGATCTGCGTTCCTGATCTGGGGTGTGTCGTGTGCATTCCGGGGGATGCCTACTGCGAAGGCGATCTCGTCATGGTGTGCGATGACGACGGGATGGGCTACTCGATAGACCAGGACTGCGCAGAGCTCGGAACCATCTGCGAGGACGGGGCCTGCGTTTTCGATGATCCGTGCGAGGAGGCCATGGCCACCAAGAACAACATCGGTTGCGAATACTGGGCCGTCGACCTCGACAACGCCGAGAACCCCTTCGATGATGCGGCGGCGGCGCAGTTCGCGGTTGCGATCGCCAATATCGGCAACGAGGGAACCGCCGAGGTGACGGTTCACCTGAACAACGCCATTTACGGGGACCCGCTCAATCTGGATCTTGTCGAAGAACACGACGTGCCCGAAGGCGAGGTCTACATTTTCCTGCTTCCCCGGCGCGACGCCGATGGGGACAGCATCAGCAACAACGTGGACGACGGTCCCCAGTCATGGCTCTCTTCTCGTGCATTCAGGATTGTCTCGAACCTTCCGGTGGCGGCGTATCAATTCAACACTCTCGACCAGCAGTACTCGAACGATGCGTCACTGCTTCTGCCCACCTCCGGACTGGGGAAAGATCATCTGGTAGTCGGATTCCCGCCGGGAGCGCCCACGGCAACAGCCGGATCTCCCAAAAATCGGGGGTACGTCACGATCCTGGGAACCGAGGACAACACATCGGTGACGGTGCAAGTAACCGAGGACATCGAGGCCGGCTGGGATGTGCCCGCCATGGCGGCAGGGGAAAGCCACACGTTCAATATCGGACAATTCGACGTGCTCAATCTGGAGACGCGCCTGTTCACTCTGGTTGAATTGATGGGGGGACACACTGCGGATCTGACCGGAACTCGCGTCCAGGCGGAAAAGCCGGTGGCGGTCTTCTTCGGAGTGGATCTGACCGGAGTCGGCCAGGAGAGTTTTACGGACAGTTGCTGCGCGGAACATATCGAGCAGCAGATCATTCCCTCCATGGCGATGGGGCAGAACTTCGTGGTTTCCCACTCTGGGCAGCGCAACGCCGGCACCGCAGAGATGGATTACTACAGGATCATGGCCTACGAAACCGCGACAGTCACAACGAGCCTTCCAGCGCCGAATGACTCGTTCACTCTGGGCCTCGGAGAATTCAGGGAGTTCTTTGTCAACACCGGATTCACGGTGGAAACCACGGACGGCTACCTGCACGTCGCCCAGTTCCTGGTGGAGGGTGGCAACACCAGCGCCGGGATCGGTGACTCGGCGCTTCTGTACGTTCCCGCCGTGGAGCAGCGGCGAAGCCTGTACGTATTCACAACGGGGCAGGGGTTCTCTATCAATCAGGTTGTGGTTTCCATGCCCGAGGGAACCGAGGTCCACTACACGGACGCTAGCCAGACAAAGGTAGTAAACGCCACCAACTGTCTCGGCCCGCTCCCCAACGGAACCCTCGGTGGAATCACTTATGTTGCATACGATTGTGAAATAGAGGACGGCGTGCACACTGTGTATTCCGGTACAAGTCCGGATGATAGCGGCGAAGATATCGCGGTGTATGTGTACGGTTATTACAGCGCCGGCTCCTATGCCTACCCTGCAGGATCAGACCTCCGCCACACCAATCCTGTTGTGATCGAATAACGGTCAACACCCCTTTTCAGTAATACTTTCGTCACATTTTAGATTTGTTACACCTAAATAGGGTGAAATGGATTATTCTTGATGTGGTATTATATATGATCAAGCATGTATAAATCTGTTTGAATGGCTAACAAAATTCCTGAAAAGGGGAAAACAATGAATATGTCACTTCGTTTTTTCATGATGGTGGTTCTCGTTGCGATGATGAGCGGAGTATTCGGTTGCGAGCCCGTGGAACGTGCCGACGACAGCAACAGTGACACGGACACCGATACGGATACCGATACGGATGGCGATACGGACACCGACGGCGACACCGACTCCGATACGGACAGCGATACGGATGCCGACGGCGACGGTGGCGACACCGTCTGCGACGAGCAAGATTTTAATATTGAAATCGAGCCCGTTCGCCTGGTCATCCTGCAGGATTTTTCCGGATCCATGAGCGGAACAAACTGGACCCAGGCCACAACGGCGCTGACCAACATCCTCACCCTGTGGATGGGCATGGGCATCGAGTTCGGGTTTGACTATTTCCCCAATGACACTAACTGCGGGGTCAACTCGACCATAACGATCCCTCCGGCTGCCGGCACCGAGACATCGATCATCAGCTGGATGACCAGTAACAGTCCCACCGGCATGACCCCACTCGAGGAAGCCATGTTGAACTACCTCAATTTCGGTTACGCCACGGGCTTCCCGGAGTCCGGTGTCAGCTCGTACCTGGTAGTGGTCACCGATGGCATGCCCAACTGCGCCAGCGGAGACGCGGCTTCCTTCTCGGCAACAACCGCCTCATTGCTTGCCAACCAGATCAAGACATTTGCGATCGGGTTCAACTACACCAGTGCTGAACTCACTGCGGTGGCAGCATCCGGCGGCATGCCCGCTCCGTACAATGTTCCCATCGACGCCAGCGATTCGGTCACCTTGCAGAACGCATTCGACGACATCGCGCAGGTTGTCATCACCTGCATCTTCGACGTGCAGAGTCCGGATGCTACAGCGGATCCCGACAACGTGAACTTCTATTTCGATGGCGTGGTTCTGCCCATGAACGACGGCTGCGGCGGCTCCGGAGAGGGCTGGCAGTGGGTTGACGCGGCGCACACCCAGGTGGAGTTCTGTCCGGTGTCCTGCGATGACATCAAGGACGGCGATCCACCGGATATCACCGCCGCGTGGGGTTGTCCGACGGAACTTATTTAGGGAGATTCTGGATAAAAAATCCCCGAAAGGAGAGAAGCAATGAAATCCTCCATGTGTTTTCTTCTGGCGATTCTTCTGGCCCTTGGCATCTTCGGATGTGAGGCTGTGGAGCACGCCGACGACGGCAACAGTGACACGGACACCGACACGGATACCGATACCGACACGGATACCGATACCGACGCAGATTCCGATTCGGATTCGGACAGCGATTCCGATGCGGACGGCGACGGCGGCGACACCATCTGTGACGAGCAGGATTTCGAGATCGAGATCACGCCGGTGCGACTGGTGTTCCTGCTGGACAAGTCCGGCTCCATGAGCACCACCCCCATGCAGCAGGCCAAGGACGCCATCAACAATATCCTGGGCATATGGGCGGGCCAGCAGATCGAGTTCGGGTTCGATTACTACCCCAGCGATACATACTGCGCTGTTCACACGAGCATTCCAGTAGCTCCCGCTGCGGGCACCGAGGCCGGAATCACCAGCATGCTCAACGGGATCTCGTCCGGCGGCAACACGCCCACGGAAGAGGCGATGCTCAACTATCTGACCTTTGGCTACGCGACCAGTTTCCCGGAGTCG
>JAUVAN010000017.1 GCA_030591725.1 Deltaproteobacteria bacterium | reverse complement strand
AGGCCAGGAGGAGCCGGGCCAGCTCCAGCCCGGGACCTTTTGGGGTATCGATTTCAATGAACCGCTCGATGTAGATGTAGACAGTGTGAGTCGCGGAGCTTGACCGAATGGTTACGTCGAGGGTGGAACCCTGCTCGCCGAGTGTTGTCGGGAATACGCAGGTGCCCGCGCGATCATCGCAAACGGCGTCGATGTTGAGTCGGGCGATCTCCTGGCGGATAACGGTCATGTACCCGGGATCGGAGATATCTCCTGCCGCAACCGTCAGGGGTGCTATGAGGAGCGTCAACAACAGGGCGCAGCGCGCTAGTGAAGCCATGACAGTAAGCGACGGGTCCAGACAAGGTCGCCGCTGTCCTCTCCGGGCCACAGGAGGAACACGGCCTCTCCCATGCACCCTTCGATGGGCACGAACCCGAAGTTGCGGCTGTCGCGCCCCATGTTTCGGTTGTCGGCCGCGAGGAAGAAATGGCCTTCGGGAACGACGACACCCGCCGCCTTTTTCCCCTTACCCCGGTCCATGAGGGCAACCTGGTACAGCACTCCGCCATAGTACTCCTCGGCGATGCGGACCACGTATTCCATGTGCTCTCCGGAGGTGTTATCAACGTAGATCATGGGGTCCACGACCGCGTGCTGCACCACATCACCATCGATCTTTAAGTGGTTCTTCCAGAAGGACACCTCCATCCCCGGGACGCCGATGATCCTGAGCACCACCAGACTGGAAGGATCATCCGGATCCTCACAGACGGCAATGTCACCGAGCCCCATGACCCCAACGGTCTTCACGATGAAGAGATCGCCCGCCACGAGGTTGGGAATCATTGAATACGAATTAGTTTTGGCCAGATCGAAAAAGAAGATCTTTCCGATGACCGCGAGCAACGCCACGACTACTACCAATCCAAAAAGAAACTTTAGAAATTTCACAGTTCTATTTTGTGTGTGTCCGCAACGATGTGTCAAGAGGAAGGACGCTGATCAGGCAGGTTAGAATTCCCAGGCCAGGGGCGAGGCCGCGCGCTCGTAGCTCGCGACTCGTCTGGTTGACCGGGAGAACTGCTTGCAGTTTGCGCACGAGAATGATTGCCATAGCATGGCGGAAGCCTCCTCGAGGCAGCCGGCGTAGTGAATGCAGTCATCCCGTCGATGTTTGGTCACATTTGTCATGTCGAGGAGAAAATCGATTTTCTTCATTTTAAGACCTCCGAAAAAGCAATACAAAATGAGTTAATTTAAGCTCTCTTCATACTTGGTTGTACGGCGAGTAAAAAAAATCCAAAAATGGTTGACAAAAAAAATAAATTGGTCGCCGAATTTTGAATTGCGTCATGGAATACTGGGCTGTGACCGCAGTAAACTATTGTTTTTTAAGGAGTTCGAGCACGCGTGCAGCCACAATGTAAATATTGCCGGCGCCCACGGTCAGGAAGACATCGCCGGGTTTCAGCACAGTCGCGACCCGGTGGGCCAGATCTTCGAGGTCACCGATGTGCTCCGCGTCGGTTCCGTTCCCACGGATCTCCGCAGTCAGATCGATGGCTTTTGCTCTTTTCGCGCCGTCGGGTTCCTCGCGGGCTGCAAAGATGTCGGTGACGAAGACCAGATCGGCGAGGCCAAAGCAGGCTGCCAGCTCGTCGAACAGAAAACCGGTGCGAGAGATCTGATGGGGCTGGAAAGCGACGATGAGCCTCTTCGATGGATACCTGGACGCAGCGCCCTGTAGCAGCGCCCGGATTTCGGTGGGGTGGTGAGCGTAGTCATCCACCACGATCGTGCCGCCGACGGCTCCCTTGACCTCGAAGCGCCTCGCGATGCCTTCGAAGGCGGCGATGCCACTTGCCAGATCGTCAGCTTCGAAGCCCAGATCCCGGCCGACTGCCATTGCCGCCAGGGCATTGGCGACGTTGTGAAGACCCGGTTGAGTAAGAATGATCTCTGTTACGGCCTTGCCCTGTTGAAAGAGTTCGAAGAATGTCTTCTCGCTGTCCAGTCGGATGTTACGCGCCTCAAAGTCCGCCGTGTGCCTGGTCGAGAGGGAGATCTTGCGGCAGCCCAGATTTTGGAGGATGCGGCCCGTGTTTGGGCAGTCGATGTTGTGGAAGAGGGCTCCGTCCGGCGGTATCCGGGCTGTGAAATCGAAGAAGGCGGCCAGCACGTCGTCCAGATCCGAGTAAATGTCGAGGTGGTCGGTTTCGATGTTTGTGACCACGGCTCTGCGCGGTGTGAGATTGAGGAACGATCGGTCGTATTCGCAGGCCTCTGCCACGAAGATGTCGGAGTTCACCGATCGTCCGGCTGCAGAGAACTGCGGGATGTGTCCGCCTATGATGAAGCCCGCATCGATTCCGGCGCCGCGCAGAGCCGCGACGATCATGGCTGCGGTGGTTGTCTTGCCGTGGGTTCCCGCCACAGCGACGCCGTTGTGGCTGTCGAGGATCGCGCCGAGCATCCCTGCGTATTTTACGACAGGAATTCCGCGCGAACGGGCCGCCTCGAGTTCGGGATGTGTCGACGGGAGGGCGGCGGTGGCAACGACGAGTTGCGTGTTTTGGGGTATGCGGCTGCCGTCCTGAAGGGTGTGGACCGTGACGCCCGAAGCGATAAGGCGCTCGAGTGTGGCCTTTCCGGGGGCAGGATCGGATCCCACGATGGTGAAACCTCGCTGGGCGAGGAGGATCGCCAGGCCGCTCATGGCGCTTCCTCCGACGCCGGCCAGATGCACCGGCCTCGAGATGTCTAGATCGTCAATGTTTGTGGGAAAGCGCTGTGACTCGGTGTTCAACTTGGGGACCAACCCTTGCCGGTGCTTCCGTCGGGACCGCCGTCCGCATCGGTATCGGTGTCCGAGTCGGTATCCGAGTCGGTATCCGTGTCGGCATCCGTGTCCGTGTCGCCGGCATCCCAATCGTAGGTGTCGGTCGATTGATCGCAGATGCAGATGTCCTCCGAGCAGGCGCCGCCGGAGAAGCCCATCTGCTGGCATGAAGACATGCAATCTGCAGTCAGGCAATGAGCGCTGTTGTTGTTCTGAACTTCGCAGGCGATCAGAGCTGACATGCAGATGAAGAAGCCGGCGACTGTAGCAATCTTGCAGGCGATCATGTTCTTCTCCTGTTACAGGGGCGCTTGTTTTTCAATGGCGACTATATCACATGAAAAATGCGATAGGCATATGGGCGGGAATGAAATAAGTTTGGAAAACAATGAAAGCTAGAAACGAAGATACAGGTGGAGCAGCCATGTCTCCCATCCAAGACGATCAAATGATAGAAAAAGCCGCAGTGATGCGGCAGACGCTCACCCGTGAAATCAAACAACGGATAGTGGGCCAGCACGATGTGGTGGAGCACCTGCTCGTGGCGCTGCTCGCCGGCGGGCACGTTCTGCTGGTGGGAGTTCCCGGACTGGCCAAGACCCTGCTGGTAAAAACTCTTTCCGACTCGTTGTCGCTCTCTTTCGGAAGGATCCAGTTTACGCCGGATCTGATGCCCTCTGATATCACCGGCACGGATATCCTCGAGCAGGGTGAGGGCCAGGGAAGGCAGTTCAGGTTCCTCAAGGGGCCCCTCTTTTGCAACCTGTTGTTGGCGGACGAGATAAACCGAACCCCACCCAAGACCCAGGCGGCGCTGCTTCAGGCCATGCAGGAGAATGCGGTGACGGCCGGTGGTCAGACCTACGATATGGATCCGCCGTTCATGGTGTTCGCCACACAGAACCCCATCGAGCAGGCCGGTACCTACGCTCTTCCCGAGGCCCAGCTGGATCGGTTCATGCTTCAGGTGGACGTGGGATACCCCAGCGGCGACGACGAGGTGGAGATCGTCAAGATGACGACTTCCAGGGGGTCTGTCGAGGCTTCGCCATCGATCGACAAGAGCCAGATCCTGGAGCTGCAGGATCTGGTTCCCCGGGTGCCCATCGCCGATCACGTGGTGGAGTATGCGGTAAAACTGGTGCGTCGATCGCGGCCACAGGAGGTCGGCGCGCCGGATAAGATCAAGCGGTATGTTTCGTGGGGCGCCGGGCCGAGGGCGGGTCAGATGCTCGTCCTTGCGGCAAAGGCCAGGACACTTCTTCGAGGGCGTTTTGCCGTCGATGTCGGCGACATCGCAGCCCTTGCTCCCGCAGTGCTCAGACATCGGTTGGTCATGAGCTTCGAGGCGGAGGCGGAGGGTGTTCGATCTGACGATCTGATAGCCGGTATCATCGAGTCCATCTCACAATGATCGAGCGAAGGGAGCGCTCTCGAGGTCCGGTCGATCCGGGCGTCCTCGAGGCAGTCTCGACGCTGGTCATAGAGGTCAGAAGGGTGGTCGAGGGTTTGCAGGGGGGTGGTCACGCTTCCTTGCACCAGGGGGCGTCAGTCGAGTTCGCCGAGCACAAGAAGTACTGCCCCGGAGACGATATAAGGCACATTGATTGGAGGGCTCTGGCCCGTACGGATCGCTATTTCATAAAGGCCCACGAACGAGAGGTGACGCTGCGTTGTCTTCTCATGCTGGATTGTTCTTCGTCGATGGCCTATCAGGGTTCGCGGGCGACCCGGTCCAAACTGGATTATGCCCGTGTGCTTCTCGGCGCAATGGCGCACGTGCTGGTTCGTCAGGGGGACGCGGTGGGGCTTCTTCCCTTCGCGAGTTCGCCGTTGCCCCATCTCCCGCCTGACAGGAAACCCGAGTACCTGCCGGCCCTCATGAACAGGTTGGCCTCATTGCGGCCTGCGCAGGACGGGGGCACGGGATTCGTGGAGGCCATACACAGGGCGGCCGATCACGCCGGGCGAAGGGCGATGATCGTGATGGCGACCGATCTCTGGGACGCCGACCGAGATGTTGAGGTGGCGCTCGCAAGTCTCGCCTCCCGGGGCCACGACGTGACCCTGTTTCATGTGCTTTCTCCCGACGAAATCGATTTTCCATTCGACACTACGGCCACCTTCGAGGGGATGGAGGGCGACGGTGGAGTACAGGTCGATCCGGCCCTCGTGCGGGAGGATTACAGGCGCGCGGTCATTGACATGGACCTGCGCTGGCGCAGGGTGACCGGGGAGGCTCAGATGGATCTGGTTTCGGCCACGACCGACAAACCACCGGAGGCTGTGCTGGCCAACTTCGCCTCCCGGAGGCACAGGACTACGAGGAGACTATGACATTCGAGTCTCCATGGATGCTGCTGGGCCTGGTGGCCGTGGGCGCCGTCCTCTGGCTGCACCTGGCGCCTCGACGGGGCCTGGTCATACCTTTCCCGGCGGTGGGGATGCTCAGACGGGTTGCCCTGCGACGGGTGCCGCGGCTCAAGTTGCGCAGCCTGCTGATCCTGCTGTCGAGGATCCTGGCGATCGTTGCGCTGGTCCTGGCCGTGTCGAGGCCGGGGCTGACGGTCCGTCGACCCGGTGGAATTCGCTCGGGTATGGCGCTCGTCCAGATTATCCTGCTCGACGATTCTCTCAGCATGCGTCAAATGGATTCGGACGGCCGCACGGCCTTCGACAGGGCGCGGAAGAAGGCTGTGGCGGAGCTGGATCGCCTGAGGCCCGGAGACGCTTGCGCGCTGGTCCCGACCGGCGCCCCGGCACGCGCGGTCAGAGGCGAGGCCCTGTTCGACCTCGAGAGCGTCAGGCAGGACCTGTCCGCAGCGAGACCCGGTTACAGATCGGGGGACATGGCCGGCGCGCTCAGGTTGGCCGCGAAGATGCTGGAGGACAGCCCCTTGCCTCAGCGTGAGGTAGTGCTTGTTACAGATCTCGCCGATGGCATGTGGAGAGACATGGATCTCCCCTGGCCCGACAGGACCGGGGTTGGTTTTCGTGTCATTGGTGCGGTGTCGGGACAGCCGCCGGTAAACGCTTCGGTGGATCGGGTGAAGGTGCAGCCGCTGGGGGATGGTGTGACCCGCGAGGTGGAGGTGGAGGTGGTGGTCACAAACCATGACGACGAGGCGATGGTCGGCAAGGAGGTCATGCTCGAACTGGATGGTCAGGAGGTGGCTCGGGGGAGTCTCGATGTTCCCGCCGACGGGTCTGCGGTGAAGAGATTTCATCATCGGTTCAGCGAGGAGGGGGTCCATCGGGGACTCGTGTGGATCGATGGGGACGCGCTTGCCGAGGACAACATCAGATACTTCACTGTTGTGGTTCGCCGCGCCCTGATCGTCCTTGTGATCAACGGCGACTACAGGCCCGGCTCGTACCGGGACGAGGCCTTCTACCTCATGCGAGCTCTCGAGACTCCAACCCCCTACGATATCCCGATCAAGCCGATGGTGGTCGACGTGGCCACGGCGGGCGCCGCCCCCCTTGGCGGAAACGATGTGATATTCCTGGCCGGAGTCGAGTCAATCCCCCAGCCCCTCGCGAATCGGATCATCGATTTCGTACGTTCGAAAAAGGGGCTGTTCATCGCGCCGGGCAACAGGGGAACCTCTGTGGCGGAGCTGGCCTCGATAATACCGGGCCGCGTGCGTTCCGTTCGATCGGCGCGGCGGTCGGCGAGAGCTTTTTCGGTGGACGCGGTCAACAGGTCCCATCCGATCTTCAGTCCGTTCGGCGATGGCCTCACGGGGCTCGAAAAGACGCGGATTCACTCCCATTTACTCGTGGATCCCGATCCTGCAGCGGAGCGTTCGGTAGTGGTTCAACTGAAGGGTGGGTTACCGTTGCTCATGGAGCGAAAGGTCGACGGGGGCATCGTCATGCTGCTCACAACCACGTTGGATCGGGACTGGACGGATCTGCCCATCCGTCCGGGGTACCTTCCCCTCGTGCAGCGAGCGGCGAGATATCTGGCCGGACGCCTGGGGGATCGGGAACCGAGGCGTGTATCGGTGGGTCGGTCCATCGATCTGGAGGTGAGCGTTGGAATGCGTCGGTTGGTGGTGCTGGACCCGGGCGACGGGAAAACAGTATTCGCCGCAAAAGAGCTGGCGGGTCGTTCCAGGATGAGGTTCATGGGTACGACGACGCCGGGCTCCTACAGGGTCTGGGCGCAGATGCCCGGATTCGGAGGATTGAAGGAGTTGTCGGATATGGAGTTCGTGGTGGAGACCGATCCTGCGGAGTCGGACCTGGCACGCGTGGCCACCGAGGA
This sequence comes from Deltaproteobacteria bacterium, assembly GCA_030591725.1. GTDB lineage: Bacteria > Myxococcota_A > Polyangia > JAAYKL01 > JAAYKL01 > JAUVAN01. The sequence goes on along the minus strand of JAUVAN010000017.1, from coordinate 15,566 downwards.
GGGGAGCGATGTTGCCGGTCCCCTCGAGGGAGTAGTGGGAGTGCTGCCGATCTGGCCGTATCTGCTCCTTTTCGCCGTGCTCTTTCTTCTGTTCGAGACCTGGCTGATCGGACACGGTTTGCGGAGATCACACGTTTCCAGATGACAACCAGGTTGGCATTTCCCCGAAACCCAGTTGTCACAATGTGTCTGGCACCCATATGACCGTGCTGGCTGCAATGGCTGAAAAGCTAATATAAACAGTTATTTGGCGACAACATGTCCATGTGGCCGGCTATTTGCATTCAAGTGCATTGTCATGATCAAGAAATTCACTGCCAAAACATGCATAAATTCAGGAACTTTTTTTCATTGAAAAACGTATGTCGATGCAACAAAAGGAGAGTAGGGAAAATCATTTCGAGATCACATGTTGAGTCTCGAATTGGTTGCGTTTGATTTACAACAACGTTAGAATGCGAGCGCAAAAAAACGGTTTTCCAATCTCCCAAAGGAGGAGAATGTCATGAAGAGGATACCTCTTGTAGTAATGGTTTTCGTAGTTGGTTATGCGATGATGCACATGGGCTGCATGGATCGCGAACCCGCGCCGGTCTGCCCGGTGCCCACCGAACTCAACGAAACCGACGCGATGATCGGTGGTTTCGAGGGCGTGGATATGCTGGTTGTCGTTGACAACTCCATTTCCATGGCAGAGGAGCAGGAGATCCTGGCCACCGCGTTCTTCCCCCTGGTCAACTCGCTGATCAACCCGCTTCCGGGCTGGCCGTACCCCACTGCGGACGATGTCCGCATCGCCATCGTCACCTCGGACATGGGATTGTCCTGGGGTGGAGATCCCTACGAGGAGGGTGACGGATGGCCGGGAACAAACCCGTGCTCCGCGTCGGGCGACAACGGTGTGTTTCAGACTTACAATAACGGCTCAACCATCGACATCGAGAGCGACGTGATTGAGTGCGACGAGTCCAATGACCAGTGCCCCACCGGCTGGATCTGCGAAGACATCGGTTCAGACAACGTCGGCACCTGCGCGGCCCCCGGCGGCGACGGCACCGGCCAGGTTTGCCCGGACATGAACGCCACCTGGTCCGAGACCACGGAGGCCTCCCCCAACGCGTTGATGGCGTTCGAGGTAGCGTGCCTTGCGGATCAGGGGACCACCGGTTGCGGATTCGAGCAGCAGCTTCAGTCCGCCGCAGCGGCGCTGAGCCGCCCCGACCAGGCGGCATTCGTTCGAGAAGAGTCCCTCCTGGCCATCCTGATCGTCAGCGACGAGTCCGACTGCTCCATGGAGGACGGTCCGGCCATGTTCGCGTCCGACGAGATTCAGGATGAAAGCGGAATTTCCGAGAAGAACATCGCTTGCGGGGAAAATCCGGATTTCTTGTACGACATCGAGCATTATTACACCACGTTCACCGGGGTCAAAACCTCTCCCAACAGCGTGATCTTCGCGGCCATCATCGGCGTGCCGATGAAGGATGCCTGTCAGGGCACCGGCGACGCCATCGGCGACTGTCTCGATCATCCTGACATGGAGTTGACCCCCATAATCAAGGAAAACAGCGCGGGCACCGACACCTGGTACTTCGAGAACGCGTGTACCCGTGGAACCGTGACCCAGGCCCAGCCGGGACGTCGCTACGTCAAGCTGGCCAACGAAGAGTTTGGACAAATGAGTTTCGTCTACTCCATTTGCAACGAGAACTGGGGTCCTGCAATGGAGGAGATCGCGCGTCTCATCGCGTCCAACCTGGCAGGAACCTGCTACGAGAAACCCCTCGACTGGGATCCTGCCACCAGGCAGGCCAAGTGCGACGTGGTGGTTGAGTTCATCAACCCGAAAGGCGACGATTGCCCCGGCAAATTCGACGACGACGAGCCGGTCATTGTCGAAGAAGAGGACGATGATGAGGTGGAGCGCACCTTCGTATACTGCCGCATGCCCAAGCTCACTGCGCCCAGGAATTGTGCCGATGTTGACACGAGCGCCATGGCCGACGAGTTCGGCTGGTTCTACTGTGAGAATCTCGGTCGCGAGGACTTCAAGGACGCGTGCGAGGACGGCGAAGACAACGACAACGACGGTGATGTGGACTGCGATGACGAGGATTGCCAGGCTTGCCAGATCTGCGGCGGCGCCGACGCGTGCACCGGTCTTTGCAAGTACATGGTTCAGCTCACCCCGAAAGCCGAGGAAGAAGCCAAGCAGCTCTCCATCTCCGTGCAGTGTCTGCAGCAGTTCTCATTCGAGGATCCGAACTGCCAGGAGGACTCCGTCAAGGCGTGCGAGGATGATATTGACAACGACGGAAACGGCATCTGGGACTGCGAAAACGTGAGCATTGACCAGGACAAGGACAACCCGCACTCCGCAGATCCCAACTGCTGTCCCATGATCAGGAAAGGCACGGACTGCAAAGAGATCAATAGAGATTATTGCGGCGGAGGCTCTGCCGACAAGATCGATGCCTGTGTGGCACACGCCTCCCTGCTCGGTTGCAATCTTTAGTTCACACCCTGTAACTCGCCTTTCTCTTCCATGAATGATGTTTGTATCGTCGGAGCAGGTCCGGCGGGAATCTCCTGCGCCCGTGAGCTTCTCAAGAATGGTTGCGCGGTGGTTCTGCTCGATCGAAGCCCGCAGCCTGGGGGCAAGGCCTGCGGAGGAGGACTCACGAAGGATGCCTGGGAGCTCGCCGGGATCGATCCGGGCAGTGTTCCCGACCACGCCCGGGCTTTTCACAGGCTGGTTGTCGGCGGCAATTCCGTCGAGACCGACGGGCCGTTCGTGGTGGTGCTGGATCGAAAAAAATGGCAGGCCGCCAGGATCGACGAGCTCGAAGAGATCGGTTGTGACGTCAGGTTCAAAGAGCGGTTCACGGGATTTTCCACGGGCAAAGTCATAACCGATGGGGGATCCTTCGGGTGCGACGTTCTTGTCGGCGCCGATGGCGCATCGTCACGGATTCGCAGACTTCTCGGTATACGACCGGGGCTGGTGGTGAGGGCCTGGCAGGTAACGCTGCCAGCCGGTCATCGGGTCTGCGAGACGATCGAAAAAGAAGCTGTGACCGTTCGTTTTGATCATCGACTTTTCGGTGCCGGATACGCGTGGGTCTTTCCCGCAGTTGACGGTGTTCGGCTGGGCTGCGGGGCATCGAACGCTTCTTTGAGCGCCGGAGATCTCAAGGCAGCGTTCTTCTCGTGGCTCGACGAGCTTGGCGCGAACCCAAAAGACGGGAGGGTTCAGTGCGGCACCATCGGGTGCGGGTATGCCGGTCACCGTTTCGAGAATGTCTTCCTGGCCGGCGACGCCGCGGGGCTGGCCTCACCGGTCACCGGGGAGGGAATCGCGAGCGCGCTGATATCCGGCCGCGAGGTTGCGCGGGAGATAGTCGATCATTCCTATCGCTCCAGGGAGATCCCCCGGCTCGCCGCCCGTCACAGGAGAACCCACGACGTCCTCTCGATTCCGTGGATCGGAAGATCCCTTTATCGTTTTGCACCGTCGATCTTGAAAATCCCGTTCATCAGGACCGAAGCGATGGGGAGGTATGGGTAGGGTTAGATGTTACAGCAACACGTTCGGGCGGGCGAAGAGTTGAGGGCCTACCCAGTGAATTTCGGTTTCACCCAGGTGGTCACGGGTGTCGAGGCCTGTATTGATGATGTAGAAGCGAGTGGGATGGTAGGCCTCGATGAAGCTGCGGGCCGAGCGTGAGAGGCTCGGGCGACCGAGATGCGCTGCCTTGACTTCGAACCCGAAGAGCCGGTCGCCCCGGCGCAGGACGAAGTCAACTTCGGCGCCGGACTTGCTGCGCCAGAAGTGAAGTTGCTCGTCGGGTTTGAGCACAAAAACGTGCTTGAGCAACTCTGTGGCTACCCATGATTCCATGATGCGCCCGCGATCGACGCGCGTAGTAAAGTTGTGGAATCCCCCGCCCACGGCGGCCAGGATGCCGTTGTCGCAGAAATAGACCTTGCGGCGGGAGGTGACCTCGGCTCGTTTGCCACCGACGAAGGGCGCGATACGAGTGATGATGTGATTGTCCTCGAGAATATCCAGGTATGAACTCACAACGTTGCGGGAGACGCCGCAGAGGGATGCCCATTCTGAGAGGTTGACAAGGCTTCCCACCTGACCGGTCAGCAGCCCAAGCAGGTTACGGAAAGCGGTCAGGTTCTCCACTGCAAACAGGTCTGAGGCATCACGCACCAGGAATGCCTCGACGTGATCGAGGAGCACCGCTTCTGAATCCTCCGCGAGCCAGGCTTCCGGATATCCGCCCACAACCATCTGCCGAGTAGCGATCTCCCTTGACTTGTCCGCAAAGAGCAGGGGTGAGAGATCATGGTGCTCCGCGCAGAGTTCTTCGAGGCTGAACGGGTGTAGCATGGCGCGCACGGCACGTCCGGCCAGCGACTCCCTGGTTCGCGCCTTCAGGTGAAAAGCAGATGAACCAGTGACATAGATGGGGTTGGCGAGTCCCCCGTCGATTAGCCCCTTGACGAACAGTCCGGCGTCGCCAAGGTGCTGGGCCTCGTCGAGGAAGAAGGGGGTGTTCGGTGGGACCAGTTGTCGCACATCGTCCACGACCTCGGCGGGCGAGAGACACCACTCTCGCAAAGAAGGCTCCTCCGCCGAGACGAAGAGTGGCGGTTCGTTCGCGGTGGCGAACCGATTCCATAAGAAAGAGCTTTTGCCCACCTGGCGGGCGCCGGTGAGCAGGTGAGCCTTTCTCTCTACCGGCCAACGCTCGGCGCGGCGAAGAATTCGGGGCAGGAATTTCCCGGACAAGTGACTTTGTACCTCCGTCGAAAAGGACGAAGGATTGTCCAACCAGGGGTTGAGACGCCGTAAAGTGTGAAGTGTTGCCGGTTTCATGGGGAAAATATAGCAGGGGTAAATGGCGCTGTCAATTTAATCCAGCAGGGGTAATGGCACTGTTCGGATTAAACGAGCAGGGTTATATGTGACTATTATGCACGGGATTGCATTATAGTCATGTCTTTTCTGCATTACGCTGCGTATTGGTCACCCATCAATAATGGATTCGCCCACGACGGGTTCTCTTTTCGTGCGTGGCGGGCTGGCCTTCCACAACCAGACGGCGATGATCGCCGAGACGATGGCAAACCCCATCTGGGCAGCGAAGGGTGTCTGCAGGTCGGTCATTCTTGCGATCTGGGGGCCGAGCATGGCGCCGATAATGCCCCCGATCACGCCGGCTGCGCCGACGATCCCGTTGACCATTCCACGTCGTGACTGGATGGTGAGATCGCCCACCGCTGCGTAGAGCCCGTTTGAAAAAGCGGCCGCGCCTATTCCTCCGAGGCCGAAACAGATCCAGATGAGGATGGGGTCTCTGGACATTAGCAGAGCCGCGCCCTCGGCGGCGGACAGAAGGGCGCCCATGGCCATCACCGGAGCGCGTCCGGCGAGATCGCTCAACCGGCCTGTGGCCGGGCCGATGACGAACCCGCAGATGCCTGCGGCAAAGAAGGCGATGCCCACGAAGCGAAGCCCGCCCCGGATCGACGCTACCCCCAGAACGGGAAAGAGGGTCATGATCACACTCAGGCCGGCCCAGAAAGTGAGGCTGCAGGCGGCGAGCTTCATCACGCGGGGATCCGAAAAGAGCCCGGCCATCCCCGCCCCCGGACCGACCGGTTCCGTCTTTTTGGGATCACCGGTTCGCGCGATCGGGCGAAGGGCTGCGGCGAGGATCACGAGGGACAGGACCGAGAGGATCGCGGCAGCCCAGAAGGGTGTCTCCATCTGGTAGGCCTGCGCGGTGAAAGCCCCCACCACCGGGCCGGCCACGAACCCCAAGTTGCTCGATGCGGACAGCACTCCCTGGCCCGCCCCCTGAACATCCTCGGCGCAGATGTCGCTGACCATTGAGCGTGCCGCCACGCTGAAGAAACCGGAGGAGAGGCCCTGGAGCACCCTGAACGCGATGAGCCAGCCCGCGGTTGACGAGACGGCGAAGCCGCTGCAGGTAACGGCGTATCCCACGAGCGCGAGAAGAAGGACCGGGCGCCTGCCCAGCCGATCCGTGGCGACGCCGGCGGGAATTTGAGCGACCAGGCGTCCGGCAAAGAAGCCGGCCACCAGCAGGCCAAGTTGAGAATGGGACGCCCCGAGGCGATCTCCATAGACGGGGATCAGCGGGACAATCATTCCGAGGCCGGTGGAGAGGAAGGCCGAAACGGTGGACAGGATCCACACCCTGTGCGGGATTCCCCGGGGGAAAAATCTGATGAGCGTCACGACGCTGTTCTCGTGGCAGCACGGCGCACGATCTCGTGCATGATCCGGTGACCCGGGCGGACGATTTCGAGTCGCGCCAGGGGCAGGCCTCCCAGAAGGGCAAGATCCCCGATCACGTCCAGCATCTTGTGACGCACCGGCTCGTTGTCGAAGCGAAAACCTCCGGGATTGAGGGGGCCGGATTCCCCGATTATCAGCGCGTTTTCGAGGCTACCCCCGCGCCCCAACCCGGAGGCGAGGATCTGTTCCACCTCGCTTTCCATGGCAAACGTGCGCGCCGGCGCGAGGATCTCCACGAAGTCGTCGACCATGGGCGCGAAGGTCATCTGCCGGGATCCTATGTCGATCCCGTCGTACTGAAGATATATGTTCACGGACGGTTCTTGCGAGGGCGTAATGCGCGCCACGGAGTCACCGTGCGCGACCTCCGCTTCGGTGTCGATCTTCACGAAGCGCGGCGATGGACGTGCTCCGGCGTTTGCGAGTGCGTTCACCCATGGTAGCGCGCTCCCGTCCAGGATTGGTATCTCCGGACCTTCCACGTCGATCCTGGCGTCATTCACCCCGTACCAGAGAAGGGCCGCCAGGAGATGCTCCACCATGCCCACCTTCGATGCTCCGCAAGTCAGATTGGTGGCTCGGATCGAGTGAGGATCTATCGAGTTCGCCACGGCTGGAATATCGCCGTTTGTGGTGACGAAGACGATTCCATCTCCCGGAGTTGCCGGCGCGATCGATGCCCGGCACGGGTCGCCCGTGTGAACGCCGACTCCCTCGAGGGAAAACGGGAGGAAAGTGGACATGGGGCCTATCGGACCTCGAAGAAGACCGGGGAAAAGGTCAGCACCTTTTGTCCTCGCAGCAAGGATGCCAGCACGAGGGCGCTCCTTCCGGCTGGAAAACGGCGGGTCGTTGATAAAAAGACGTTCTGCTGATCGGTGATCTGTTCGCTCAAGATCTCCATGAAGCTCCTGGGCTTGGGGTGCATTTCAACAGGCGCGCCGGGGGCGCCGGCAAGTTTCCGCGCTCGCTCCACCGCGTCGTGGAAAGTGCCCATCTTGTCGATGAGGCCCGTCGAGAGAGCCTGGGATCCCGTCCAGACTCTCCCCTGTGCCGCGTCGAGCACGGCCGAGCGATCGAGCTTGCGCCCGGTGACCACACGATCGATGAAAATGTCGTATGTGTTTTTCATCAGGCTGGCCACAGCCGAACGCTCCTCATCCGTGAACGGGCGAAACGGGCTGGCCATTGTGGCACGCTGTCCCCTGGAGAGCGTCTGGGTATGTATGCCCAGCTTCTCCATGGCGCCGGCCAGCACCACCTTGCCCCCGACGACTCCAATGGAGCCGGTCAGGGTAGATCCGGACGCGTAGATTTCAGTGGCTGCGCTGGCGATATAATAACCGCCTGAAGCGGCCACGTCCCCCATGGAGGCCACAACGGGTTTCTTCTCGGACAATGATCGCACGGCCTCCCAGATGTTGTCCGAGGCGAGGGCGCTTCCTCCAGGGCTGTCGATGCGGAGAACAACGGCCTTGATTGAATCATCTTGGGTCGCTTCGCTCAAGCTGGTCACGAGGTCCATGTCGCTGATGACATCCATGCTTCCCAGGAGATCGTCCTTGTTCGATCCGCCGACGATGGGTCCGATGGCGGGTATGACGGCGATTCGGGGATGCGTCGGCTGCATATTTGCAGCATCGGATTGACCTCCGAGAAGGCCTACCAGGTCGGTGAAGGACAGAGGTTTTGGGGGTTCCTTGCCGTATTCGTCCTGCACGCCGCCGGGGTATTTCTCCTCCATGGTCGCGAGCAGAGATCCGATAGTGGCCACCTCGTCAGCGAGGCCGATCTTCACTGATTTTAAGGCGGTGTATGGGCCACCACCGATGAGATCGTTCACGGTTTGCCTGTCCAGCTTCCTTCCCGTAGCTATTCCGGCGACGAGGTTTTCGTGCAGTTCGTCCAGCAGGCTCTCCATGGCCTCCCTGGATTCGGGCGACATATCGTTGCGAGTAAGTGAGTCTGCAGCGTCCTTGTACTTTCCCTGGTGGAGAATATCGGCGGTCACGCCCATGGAGTCGAGCAGGTCCTTGAGGAAGATCGCTTCGAGGGAGAGTCCGATGAGGTCGATCCCTCCTGCGGGTGCGATGGCAATTTTCGAGCAACTTCTCGACGCCATCCAGTATGTCAGGTTGTCTGCTTCTTCCAGGTGGCACGTGATGGGTTTACCGGACTCCCTGAATCTGGAGATCGCATCCCCGATCTCACCGGCGCGTGCCCAACCGATCTGCGGAGCCAGAAAATGGACAATGACCTCCTGTACTTGAACGTCTTTGGAGGCGCGGCCAAGGAGTTCTTCCAGCCTGTACTGGCTCATGGCCGTTGATCTCAAAAAGTCGGACGGGTTGGAGAAGCTGGGGATCTCTCCGTCGATCTGTAAAAGGATCGCCACGGGACCGGTGCCCCCCGGGGTGGTCGAGGGCTCTTCTCCGTCCAGATCGCAACCGGTGATGGCCGTGAAAAGAACAATGACCGGGAAAAGGTTCCGCAAGAACAGTCTGGGCATTTTGAGATCCTCCGACTAATACGGCTGTTCGGGTGGCGTTTCCGAAGCTGGTGGTGCGCTCTCTCCGGAAACAGGTTGCGTCGGCGCTGCCGGGGGTTTGGTATCGGCTTCGGGGGAGTATGGATTCGGGGACGACGGCGGTTGATCCCCAGAGGGTGCAGCGGGCTCCGCCGGCTTGTCGGCGGGGGGAGAATCGCTGGTGCTTGCAGCGGATCCCAGTGCCTGTTCGAGTTGTTCGATGTTTCGCCTTGCCATGGTGGCATGGCGCCCCGACGGGTTCATCGAGATGTATTTCTTGTACCAGGTGAGCGCCTGTTCTTTTTGCCCCTGGGCCTTGTAGGTTTCGGCCAGGCCGATGATGGCCGGTCCATAGGAGGCGTTGACCTTGAGCGCTCGCCTGAAATGCGCGATGGCCTGTCCCCTGGCCCCGCGGTCCAGGTAGCAATAGGCCAGGCCGGAGAGCGCCTCGATGTTGCCGGGGGAGCGCGTGAGGACCACCTCGAAGAGATCGGTAGCGCCGCCGGTATTGCCGTTTTGTTGTAGCTTCGAAGCTCGCATCAGCAACGATTCGGTGCTGCCGCCGGTGCCGCCCCCGCCTCCCTTTGGCGCACCGGGAAGGACCGGCTGGGTCGCAGCGATCTTGATGTCGCCATCTTCTGCGGGAGCTTCGTCGACATCCGTGTCGACAACCTCTTCCGAGTCCTGCGCCTCCTCCTCGTCGGAGGTGTCTCCCTTGCGCAGAAATACCGACAGGCCGCCGTCGATCCTGGCCTGAAGATCGCGAGCGCGCTCGTGATCCGAGTTCAGTCGAAGGAGCCTGGCCAGGCGCTTCATCGCTTCTGGGTTTCTCCCCGTGGATGCCAGAACCCTCGCCTCACGGTAGAGCGCGCAGAGCATGGGTTCGTCGGCGGTCGCGGGCGCGAGCATTTTGAGCACTTTTGAAGGATCAGCCTTCTCGTCAATGGCGATCATCGCCGCGAAGTAGTCGGTCTCCAGGGCGCCTTGCACGGAGCCCTTTTTCAGTTGCTTCGAAGCCTTCTCCAGATCGCCGGAAAGCCGGTACAGATCCGCCGATGCAAGGTGAGCCTCGGCCAACTCCGGGTCCGCCTTGAGCGCCTGATCGGACCAGCGCCTGGCTGCTGACAGCCTGGTTTCGAATTCCATGTGCAGGCGCTCGGCTTCCTTGAAATCGGGTTGTGCTCCTTCGGTTTTTGCGGCCAGTGCCGTGGCGTCCACGTTGGCGTCGATCTCACGGTCCAGGTAATACTGCGCCCAGATCGTGTACATCTGAGCGAGGGCGGCCAGTGTGAGAGCGTCGTTCTCCTTGAGGGCGAGGACCTGGTAGTACTCACGGTCCGCCTGTGTGAACGCCTGTTCCGTGTCGAGCAGGAAGCTTTCGCGTCCCTTGAGATAGAAGGTTTTGTGCCGATCATCATCGGCCTTGCTGATCATGCCGCCGAGCAGATTGTCCACCAGTGGGCGCTGATACATGAACATGTAGAAGGCGCCTCCCGCCAGGGCCAGGATCATCGCGAGCGCGATCCACCGCCCGACCTTTCGCCTCGGGCCGGTGCGTGCCTCCTTGAATTCGTCCTCGATAGCTGCGGGTATGTGAGAATCCTTCCGCGCCCACGCGGGTCCTTCGGTAGTGACAACCTGGCTGGCCTCCCAATGCGCGTTGTCCGAAGAAGCGGGAACCTGCGAGAGGTCCGGTTCATGGTGCTCGGCCCCTGTGGGTGCAACCGCAGGCACCATGGAATGTGTCAGTTGTTGCGTATCGACCATTGACGGAACATGCGCCGTGACCGGAACCTGTATCGCCTGCTGTGTAGGCTCCGACGAAGATACACGGGCCGCCGGCTCCGCCGTTTGGATGAGCGTCGCGGCGTTGGATATATCCACCTGCGCTGCGGACGGCGTGTAGCTGACCACATCCTGAACTACAGGGCGGGCCATGGGGGGAGCAACAGAGGGTGACGCCGCGAATGGCACAGTGGCCGGCTTGGCGAATTCGGCGGTCGACGTGCGGGATTCAATCGCCGGTTGCCGCATGGTCGCCTGGTGTGCCTGGGCGTCCGGCGTGTTGGGATATCCTGCCGCGACCGGGCGCGTACCCGGCCGGACTGCCCTTGATGTCTGGGCCGCTTCGAAGAACGATTTCATCTCCGCGATATCGCCGAGGCGTTTCCATTCGCCGTTTCCCTTGCGTACACGGTCGTTGGGACTGACCTTGCCGTCCGCGATCCAGTCCTGAAGGATCGCGATGCGATCGAACGGAAAGGTCGAGCCGTCAACCTGTCGAAGACTCCATGTTTCGCCGGTTCCGCCGGTCGAGGGGGGAAAGGCCTTGAAAACATGGCCGCAGGTAGTACATCGCACCGAGGTGCCCGACGGGCTCACCAGAGTCTCGTCCAGCGAATACTCCGTTTTACATTTCTCGCATTGAACATCCATGATCGTGGATTATACAGGCACTTCTACAAAAGAACAGATACACTCACCTTCATGCGCATGTATCCGTCAAAGGCAATGATTGCACAGTCATGGGAGAAGTACGGCCTCATCGTTGTGGGCAATATCGTCTTCTTCGCGCTGCTCTATTTCATCTCGTACCGGCCCAACAATGATGAAAACCGGGCCGCAGAGTTCCTGAGCATGGCCCAGGAGCAGGAGGCTATCGGCCGAAACGAAGCGGCGATGGTGCTATTCGACAAGGTCATTGCCGCCTACCCGGATACCCGCGCAGCGGGCACCGCAAAGGGATGCCTGCCCGTAGTCAAGAAGCTGTTGGCCTCGCCCCCAAAGGTGGAACCCGAAATGGTACAGCCCAGGCTCGATCTTCAGACCATGCTGGATCGAAGGCCGACCGTCTACCTCGCGACGTTTCTTGCGAAACACTACAACGACGATCCGACACAAACTTCCAAGATTCACGAGGCCATCCAAAATTACCTGTGGGTGGCGGCCAACCACGAGGGCGTAGATTTTCGCCGGTTGCAAAAAGAGAAAGAGTTTTCCTCGGATTTCTTTCAGCGGGAGTTCTTCTCCATTCGGCCCCGGTGCGTGATGACGCCCGACTGGCTGTACGACGACTTCCTGGTCAAGAACAGCAACTTCTTCGCCTGGCACAATGTGAACATCAAGCTCATCGTGTCGCAGGGAGGCAGCGAGGAGAGTCACGAGGTTCGGGTGCCCTTCCTCGGGCCCGGGGAGTCTGTCGATATGCTCGAATTCTGGGTGAGCAGCGGGGAAGGGGTTATCACCTGCAAGGGCGAACTGACCGCGCAGGAGGGCGCCACCACCTGGAGCCAGCAGATCTGATATCCTGAACCGCTTTGCACTACAAATTGTTCGAATCTTGATTTTGTAGGGTAAATGCACTACAAAAAGTGAAAAGCAAGAATTTGTAGTGCAAAAATTAAGAGAAGCGGATGTCCGACACATTGAAAAAAACCCTCGAAGAGAACGCACGCTACTATCGCCTTCAGGAGCGGGAAACGCTCGCGGCGCTTTCGGGGCTCCCAAAGGGGTCAATCAAGGAGAAGCGCACCGCGTCCGGAACCTACTACTACCTCCAGCACCGCCTGCGCGGTAAGATGGTCCAGCGCTATCTGGGGCGCCGTTTTCCCGAAGAGATTGCCGGGCAGATCGAACGACGCAAGCAGCTCCGAAAACAGCTCAACGAGGTTCGTGGGGCGCTCAGGATGCTTGGCCGGAAAATGGACGACGATTTGCTCGAGCCGGTCAGGGACTTTCTCATGGCGCTCGGCGAGCGGGGATTGTGGGAGGACGGCGCCGAGGTCGTGGGGAGTTGGTGCTTCCGGATCTACCAGCAGTACCTCGGAGTTCGTTCGTACCCGGTGCATACCGACGATATCGACATCCTCATCCCGCTGCCGTGGAAGGGTCGGACGATCGATCTCGCGGAGCTGTTGCGGCGCATGGGCTTCGTCGAGCACTTTCACTCCGATGGTTCCACTTCCTACATTCGACCCGGACTCCGGGTGGATTTCCTTTCGCCCCGGAGGCGACCACGAAAGACGAAGGGAACCGGGTTGGGCGTTGTTCCGCAAGAGTTGGTCTTCATTGATCTGCTGCTCGAACGATCCATGCGCATCAAGTTGATGGCCGGAGTGTGGGTGCGGGTTCCCGCGCCGGCCGCTTTCGTGTTGCAAAAACTGATCGTGGCCGACCGCCGATCGGCTCCGGACAAACGTGAGAAGGATCTGATCCAGGCCCTGTCCGTGGCCAGGTTCGTGCTCGGTTCCGAGGAACAACGCGAGGAATTGCTGGAGGCATGGGCTGGAATGATCGCATCGTGGCGCAAGAAGGTGCTGGCCTCGCTCAGTCGAGCGGCACGGGACTTTCCACTCGAGGAGGGCGTGGTCGAGGCACTCGTCGCCCGCCTGACCGGAGACTGACTTGTCAGGGAACCACGGCGCTGATGGTGTACCTTTTCCAGTCGACCCCGCCGCGAATGTCGTGGGACACGGCCCAGAGGGTGAATACGCCGCCATCCCTGGGTGGTATCCATGTAACCTCGAAGGGGTCGTCGACCTCTCCATTGTTGCCAGAGCGGTCGGCGTCAAAGTTTCCCCCGTCCGTGAACCATGAGATGTAGGTCCGTTCGTCCACGGTTTTCCACACATCGAATTCTTTTTTTAGATAGGTCTGGAAACTATCAGGGGTGAGATAGGCATGGATCTCGGCTCCGTCGCGGCAGCCGTTTTCGCCGTTACAGGTGAAGACGGGAGGTTCGCCGGGCTCGGTCCAGGGGGTGTTGACGATCCACGCGTCATCGATTTCCAGGGAGAGATTGTCGATCTGAGGCACGGCGTTCTTGTGGTCCGAAAAGGAAACTTTGAAGGTCTTCGTGGAGATGATGGCTTCTGCGCCTTCACCCTGGCACAGGGCTTCGATATCGTTCATCTCCTCGAACGATCCGAGCGTTCCTTCCATGGTTGAAAAGGCGGCGGTGATGATGCTCTCCAGTTCCGCACTGGTGATCTCCTTGGCGAGAAACTGTTGAAGGGCGGTCTGTATACTACCGATGGCCGAGGTGATCTGGGGATCGATCTCGCCCCCGGCGCATGCGAGAATGAACATGGTGACGGTCTTCTTGCACGCCGAGTCTTCTCTCCAGTTTTCGCCGGCTTCGTCGGAGCATTTGTCCGTTGGCAAATCATTCAGGTAATCCGACGGAACCGCGATGTTCGATCCGTAGCTGGCTATTCCGTTCATCACCTCCGTGACGGCCGGGAACCATACGAGATCCATCTGGGAACTCGCCATTGAGGAGGGGGTGATGAGCCCCTCCACCGGGAACCACATGACCGTTATGCCCAGCTCCTGTGGATCGGCGAACAGGGCTCGCATCTGTGTGGACTCACCGGGAGCGATCTCCGGCGGATCCGCCTGGATCCCCAGCACCCGGAACTTGCTCACCTGGCTTATGGCCTCCATGTCTTCGATGCAGCCGGTGAGAGCCGCGAAAACCGCGCAGGGCGTAAGGAGCAAAACGATGATGAGCGTAAGTCTCATGGCGCAATCATAGCACGGTGAAACCCGTCGAACCACGCGATCCCAAGACTATTTTTCCGGCTCCTGGTGTTTGTCGTCGAGGCCGACGTCCGTTGACGATTCCTCGCCTTCCTCGGGTGGCTCGTCCTCCGGCAGCGCACCGAGCAGCTTGCCCTTCTTGTTCTTTCTGAGTTTGGGCTCGTCGTGCTTCGGTCTCCACCTGGCGTCGAACTGGAACGCGCTCTTGGGCATTATCTGTCGCAGACAACCCGGATGCCCAGGGCCGGAGCGGTCGGCCCAGAAGTAGGATCGCTTGTCGCGTACGTCCAGGTGTATGAAACCGGAGGTGGGATAGTAGCCGACGCCAACGTGTCCGAACCGCCGTGCCACTTTCGCCACCGCCGGCAACTTGATTCCCGGTAGCATGATGTCCGCGGCAGTTCCGTCCGTGTGGTGGCTTTCGGCCCCACTCTTCCTGCTCTCCCGATAGCCGGAGATGATGTTGATCTGGCGGGCCTTGAATCTGTCGGCCAGCTTGTAGAGAAGCTTGATCAGCCTGGGATGGATGGGATGTGTTGCGTCTGTGTGTTTGTCGCGCATCAGGTGCTCGATCTGGGCGACCGCCTCCGGATCGAGAGATCCATCCGGCTCGAACGGGAAAACCCGGATGCGCTCCCCAAGATTGACCGAGTACAGGGTCAGATCGCGATAGCCGGCCCTCCATCGAGGTTTGGGGATCCTGGGCACTTTCCGCCAGTTTCGCACCATTTTTTTGTATTGGGGCGAGGAACGGGTGCGGCATCGATATTTGCGCCGTCTTTTTTTATTGCGCTTCTTTTTGCTCTTTTTCTTCACTTCCGGCTCGGATGGCGTCACCTCGGCGGCCTCCCCGGCAGGAGTGGTTGAGTCATCCGCTGCCTGGGAGCTCGTGGGTTTGACATCGTCTGCCCCCTGTACGCCGAGCGAACCGGGACCGGCAGAGATCAATATGAGTGTCAGGACTTCAAACATAATCATCTACATACTCCGTTTTTTAAGACTTGTTCTAAAAACGATGTGTTCATTTCATTGACTTCCACTTGCGTTTTTCCATGACAGCGGAGATGATCCCGCTTTCGAGGCATTCATCCTGACACCAGGGACGAGCGGATACTGCGAATATTGATGAAGAACCTGAGAACCAGAACCTATACATCT
>JAUVAN010000240.1 GCA_030591725.1 Deltaproteobacteria bacterium | reverse complement strand
GCTCTCGATCCATCGACTGCTCGCGCCCCTCAAGCGCCTCCAGGCCGCCGTTGCCAATGTAGCGCGTGGCAAGCTGGAGACCCGCATCGAGGTTGGAAGACAGGATGAGATAGGAGTGCTGGCATCCGGGTTCAACCGCATGACCGACGCTCTGGCCGAGCGCGATCAGATGCTGATCAGATCCGAACAGCTGGCTACCGCCGGAAAGATGGCCGCCCAGGTCACCCATGAGATCCGCAACCCGCTCTCGTCCCTCGGACTGAACGCCGAGCTGCTCGACGAGGAACTCGGGACCGGGGCCACGGAGGCCAGAACCCTTCTGGGCGCAATGCAGGACGAGATCGAACGGCTCACGGGAATCACCGAGTCCTATCTTCGCTTCGCGCGACTTCCCGAACCCGAGCCCGAGTTCGGAGACCTCAACACAGTGGTGGAGGCGTCCATGGAATTCATGGCCGGGGAGTTCAGCGAGCTGGGCATAACCGCCGAATCAAATCTCGATCGGGATCTGCCCCCCGCCCTTTTCGACAAGGGACAGATTCGTCAGGCGCTCATCAATCTTCTGCGCAACGCACGCGAGGCCATGCCCGAGGGCGGAAAGGTGCAGGTCACCACCAGCGCCGATGCGAAGAGCGTGGAGATGCGGATCTCCGATACCGGCGTCGGGATTCCCCCGCAGGCTGTGAAACAGATCTTCGAGAGCTTCTATACTACCAAGAGCGGCGGCACCGGGCTTGGCCTTGCGATGGTGCGCCAGATCTGCCTTGCCCACGGCGGCGAGGTGCGCCACGAAGAAACCGACGATCCCGGAAGCGTGTTCGTCGTGTCTCTTCCTGCCAGCCCGATGGAAAAGAGAGAGAAGGACGATGGCAAACAAACGCACGAGTAACGACAAGGGCCGAGCGGTCAAGATAACCACAAATTTCCTCAAACATCCGGAGGGCTCCGTCCTGGTAGAGACCGGCGACACCATGGTCGTCTGTACGGCCTCGGTCGAGGATCGCGTCAAGGACTGGATGCGGGGCAAGGGACGTGGATGGATCACCGCCGAGTACGCCATGCTCCCACGGGCCAACTCCAATCGCTCGCGGCGCGAGGGGCAGTTCGGCCGATGGCCGTCGAGTCGATCCCAGGAGATACAGCGACTGATAGGCAGGTGCCTGCGCGCCTCCATCTGGCCGGCGCGTCTGGGAGAGAAGAGCATAACCATCGACTGCGACGTCCTCCAGGCGGACGGCGGGACCCGCACCGCGTCGGTCACGGGCGGTTTCGTCGCTCTCGCGCTGGCCCTCGACCGGCTCCTCAAGGCCAACAAGATCAAGCGCCGACCGTTCAAGTCCATGATGGCCGCCATAAGCGTCGGCCTCGTCAAAGGTGAGGTGCTGCTGGATCTCGACTACTCCGAGGACTCCACCGCCGACGTTGATCTCAACATCGCCGGAGACGGCCTCGGCGGCATTGTCGAAGTACAGGGGACCGCAGAGGGCGAACTGTTCAGGGCTTCCAAGCTGACGGAGATGACGAACCTGGGGCTCGAGGGAATCGCCGCCCTCGTACAGATTCAGAAGGATGCCCTCGAAGCGGCGGGCGTGGACATCGGCGCCATGGTGGAGGCCCCCGAGGATCTTCCTTGAATCGCCTGGTCATCGCCACCCGCAACCGGGGAAAGGTCGCTGAGATAGCCGGCCTGATCGAGAAGCTCGGCTATTCGGTCACCTCCCTCGTCGACGCCCCGCAGGTTCCCGACATCGTCGAGGACGCCGACACTTTTGAGGGAAACGCCATAATAAAAGCAGTCGAGACTTCGCGAATTTGCGGATGCCCTGCCCTGGCCGACGACTCGGGTCTTGAAGTCGACGCCCTGGGCAAACGACCGGGAATCCACTCCGCGAGGTACGGCGGTGACGGCCTGAGCGACGAGCAAAGATATCTTCTGTTGCTGCGTGAGATGCGAGACATCCCGCAGGGCAAGCGCACCGCCCGGTTCCGCTGCGCCATGGCCTACGTCGAACCGCAAGGCGATCCGCGATTGTTTCACGGAACCTTCGAGGGAAAAATTGGATTTACCCCCGTGGGAGTTAACGGATTTGGATACGATCCCGTCTTCATCCCGGACGGATACGACATCACCCTCGCCGAAATCCCACCGGACGAAAAGAAGAAGATCAGCCACCGGGCGAAGGCCCTCGCAGCGTTTGTCGATTGGTTGGGCGGACACGATTGACGATTGTCCGCCGTCGCGCAAGCGCTATGGCGGATGAACAATTGGCGTGATACGTTTCACGTAAGATCATCGATATATCGGGGGGATCCCGTGAAAAGAAAGAGAGCACATCTCATGCCCATCAAACGAGCATTTCTCGCGTTCGCGATCATCGCCGGTCTGGTCACCTGTCTCGCGCCTGCGCGGACATCGGCCGAGCCGTTTCAGATCGAGGATCTGCCCCCCGATCTGGTCCCGTGGGTGCCCTGGGTCCTTGACGACGTGCCGGATCACTTCTGCCCGGCGGTCGACGGCGAGGCCGTCTGCCTGTGGCCCGGAGAGCTGATGCTCGCTCTGAACGCTTCGGGGGGACGGTTCAGCATGTCCGTGACCGCGGACAGGGATCTGTTCTTCTCGCTGCCCGGAGACCCGGCCCACTGGCCCCTGGAGGTGACCCTCGACGGCAAACCCGCAGTCGTGTTGAACATTGACGGCTCCCCGCAGATTCGAGTTCAGCGCGGAACCTGGAAGGTGGAGGGACAGCTCGTCTGGAACGAGATGCCCGAGGGAATTCATATCCCCATCACGATCGGCCTCGTGTCTCTCGAAGTGGAATCCAAACCGATTCCGTTCCCCCGCCGGGACGAGGACGGACTCCTGTGGCTCCAGAGCGCGCTGAACGAGGAAGCAGAAGGCGATCGCCTGGACCTCGAAGTGTACCGCAAGCTCCATGACGCCGTCCCACTCACGGTCGTCACAAAAATCGTCCTGCGCGCATCGGGCAAATCCCGAGAAGTGGATCTCGGCCCGGTGCTGCTGGCGAACACCACCATAATGAGCGTCGCCTCGGACATCCCCGCCCGGATCGACAAGGAGGGCCACCTGAGGGTCCAGGTTCGCGCCGGCACACACGACGTCGCGCTGACCGCCCGATCCAACGGTTCCCCAAAAGCGTTCACCTGCACTCCCCGCGAGAAGCCCTGGCCCGCAGAGGAGATATGGGTATGGGAAGGAGACGAGGTCCTGCGACAGGTAACCACCTCCGGCCCTCCAGGAATCGATTCTTCAAGAACAAACCTGCCCAAGGAGTGGTCCAGTCTCCCCGCGTTTCTGATGCAACCCGACGGGAAACTCCTCCTGACCACGACCCGCAGGGGAGAGCCGGATCCGCCCCCGGATCAGATCAGCCTCTCGCGGGAGATCTGGATGGATCTGGACGGCTCCGGGTTCACCGTACGCGACAACCTCTCAGGCGAGCTCAACAGAACCTGGCGACTGGATCTGGAGCCCCCCGGCGAGCTGGGCCACGTCTCCGTCGACGGACAGGACCAGCTGATAACCGTGAACCCGGGCACAAAAAAGCCCGGTGTCGAACTCCGAAGCGGAAGCCTGAACATGACCGCGGAATGGATGATTGGCGGATCCACGAAGAAGCTCCCGGCGGTGGGCTGGACGCAGAGCGTTCAGGATCTCGACGCCACCCTCAACCTGCCTCCAGGCTGGACGCTGATTACCGCGCGCGGTGTGGACGACCTGCCCGGAACCTGGTGGGACGAATGGGACCTGTTCAGTTTCTTCTTCGTTCTCCTGGTGGCCCTCGGAGTCGGGAAGCTCACTCGCTGGTACTTCGGAATCGCCGCCCTCCTCACCCTGGTGTTGATCCACCTGGAAACCGAACTCGGTTTCGTCGTCTTCATCAGCCTCTCCCTCCTGCTATTCCTCGGGCTGCTCAAGGTCCTTCCCCGGGGCAAGCTCCACGTGGCCGTCAGAATCTGCTGGTGGGTAACCGTCGGAATCCTGGTGCTCGCTCTTGTGCCGTTCAGCGTGACCCAGGCACGCAAGGGTCTGTACCCCCAGATAGATGACGAGGGCGCCTACAACGATTTCGATCTGGCCGCCATACCCGCCCTGCCGATGGCCATGGGGGGAATGGCCGACGAGTCCATCGTACTCGAGGAATTTGGTGCCCGGGTCGATGATGGACGAGGAGATATGGGTATCGGCGATACCATCGCCGGCGAATTCGACCAGGCCGAGTTCGAACAGGGCAAGGGAAAGGAAAAGAAGAAGGCTGCGGCCAAACCGATGGCACAGCGGGCTGTGACGGGAAAGGTCGACAGCCTCGACGGGTTCCTCGACATCGCCTCCTATCCGTCGGGAGCAAACGTCAATGCCCGTGGGGGCAAGGCCGGACAGTTTTGGCGTAAATCCCTCCAGCAGGATCCCAAGGCCGTGGTTCAGACCGGCCCCGGCGTACCCACATGGTCCTGGAGAAGCTGGAACCTGAGCTGGTCCGGCCCGGTCGACAAGGGCCACGAGATCGATCTCTACCTGCTGTCGCCCCGGACGAACATGATCCTGTCCTTCCTGCGGATCTTGATGCTCGTCTTCCTGTCCCTGGTGATAATCAGGGAGGCGGTGCGCACCGTCGCCGGCAAGACCGACGACAAGCCCAAAAAACCACCGAAGGAAAAGACTGCAAAGAAGGCGGTTGCCGCTACCGCAGGGGCACTTCTTATGATTGCGAGCCTCCTGGCGCCTTCAAGCGCCTCGGGCGCCGAGCAACCCTCGCAGCAAACTCTCAACGATCTCCTGGAGAAAATCACGCGGGTGGCCGATTGCAGCCCCGACTGCGTCTCCACTTCGCTTCTGGAGGTAGAACTGCAAGACGAGGTATTGACCCTGGATGCGGACGTTCACGTGGGCGCTCCCTCCAGCTGGCGCATTCCCGGTCCAGCCGGAAACTGGGTCCCGGGGGACGTCACCGTCGATGGGCGAAGGAGCACGGCCATCGCTCTGCTCGATGACGGGTTCCTCCATCTTCGCCTCGATCGGGGTCGTCATCACATACGCGTGTCCGGGCCCGCCCCGCCAGGCGATGCGGTGACCCTCGAGTTCGGCGAGACACCCCACCGGGTCGTTGCACAGGCGCCCGGATGGACCATCGACGGCCTCCGGGAGGACGGACGGGTCGAGGCATCGATACAGCTGAGCCGACTGCAGCAATCCACCGCCAATGACGGCGCCGCCTCCGAAGTGGACGAGCACTCCTACCCGCCCTGGCTGGAGGTCACACGCACTCTGGATCTCGGGATTCCGTGGCTGGTGCATACGGTTGTGCGCCGGGTGAGCCCGACAGGATCTCCGGTGATGGCGCGAATCCCGTTGCTTGACGGGGAGTCCGTTACCGAATCCGATCTCCAGGTGGAGGAGAACGCCGTGGTTCTCTCCATGGGCCGTGACGATACCTCCGTGGTGTGGTCATCCACCCTGGATGAGCAGAATCTGATAGCGCTCATCGCCCCGAACGACAGCCCATGGTCCGAAACCTGGGTTCTCTCCTGCAGCCCTACGTGGCAATGCGATTTCGATGGACTCAACCCCATCAGGCACAAATCGAGTGGCAATCTGGAACCCACCTTCAAACCGTGGCCCGGGGAAAAACTCGAGATCAAGATGGTCAGGCCGGACGGGGTCGATGGACAGTCCATCACAGTGGACTCCGCGCGGCTCCACGTATCTCCGGGGATCCGCCTCCTCAAGGCAACCCTGGATCTGGTCATTCGCTCGAGCCAGGGCGGCGTTCAGGTGATCACCCTTCCGAAGAAGGCATCCATTCAGAAGCTGTCCGTCAACAACGATGAGCGTCACTTCCGCCAGAAAGGCGAGAAACTAGAGGTAACCCTCAAACCGGGGGCACAGACAATCCATCTGGAATGGCAGCAACCGGGTGGTATCTCCTCGGTTCACAAGGTTCCGAAGGTAGATCTGGGCGGTCCCGCCGCCAACGCCAAGGTAGTGGTGGAGCTCCCCGGCGACCGATGGCTTCTGTGGGCCGGCGGTCCTTCATGGGGGCCGGCTATTCTCTTCTGGGGATTCCTGCTCACCATTCTCCTGGGAGGCCTCATCCTCGGCCGCCTGTCGCTGAGCCCCCTGAAAGACTGGCAGTGGATGCTTCTCGCTCTCGGCCTGACGCAGATTCCCGTGCCCGTCGCACTGATCATCGTCGGCTGGTTCTTCATTCTCGAGTGGAGAAAACGGAAACCGCCAACCCATTTCTTCTGGCACAATACACTTCAAATTGTGATCGGCATATGGACCCTCGGAGCGCTCATCTGCCTGTTCGCGGCGGTCTACTCGGGTCTCGCCGTGCAACCGGACATGCAGGTTTCCGGCGCGGGAAGCAGCGACACCGAGTTGATCTGGTACATGGATAGGATCGACGGTTCGATGTCGCAACCCTGGGTACTCAGCCTGCCCGACCTCGCCTGGAAAGTCCTCATGCTCCTCTGGTCTCTGTGGCTGGCCTGGAGCCTGGTCAAGTGGTCGCGATGGGGATGGAAAGCCTTCAGCCACGAGCGCCTCTGGCGCCCCATACCCAGCCCCACACCCAGAACTCCCGCACCCGCTCCTTCAGCGCCTGCGTCTGCAAAGCCTGAGGTACAACAAGAGGGTCCGGGGAATAAAAAAGGTTAATCGTTTTTGATCGTCATCCACAACGAAAGGCTTGGGGCATGAGGCGCGTGCTGTTATTGATGTCTGCGATCGTGTTGATTTGCGGCGGGTGCTCGAACGGCTC
>JAUVAN010000298.1 GCA_030591725.1 Deltaproteobacteria bacterium | reverse complement strand
TCCTTCATGACACTTGCCAGCGTGTGCCCTTCTCCGATGGTGATATCTTTCTCTCCCGCCGCCAGGAGGCGTAGCAGTTCGCGCTCGTTCTCCGATTTTTCGTATGCGTCAATGCGCTGCATTACGGCGACGGCTCGTCCTCTCTGGGTGACAACCAGCGGGCCGACAGAGCCCTGCAACTTCTTGAGGACAGCCGCGGCATCCTGCCGAAGATCCGTGACGGGAATGATATCGGGAATCTTCATTTAACCGCACCTCCTATGATACCTTTAATGATACGCTTGGTGGGGTCACTTCGCAATAGAATTTCGTCTGTCGTTTACGGAGTCGAGGTGAAGCTGATCTGGTCGACGACCTTGCCGACGCAGGTTGCGTCCTTGAAGGTCGGGTCGACGGTTCCACCCAGTTCGCGGGTAAGTATGAGATCCGCCTGGATGTCTTCGTCCTCATCATCACTGAATGTTTCTATGGAATCGGCGGCGATGGTGTACGCGCCCGTGTCCGAAGGATTTTCGTCGAAATTCAAGAGATCGTCGGCGTCGACAACCACGTTCATGAAGTCGCCGTCGCTGTTGTCCCAGGTAATGTCGATAACATCGGCGCGGGAAAACGAATCTCCACTTGCCGGTGCGGTGATTGCAAACGTGTCGGGCAGGCTCGTCGTGCTGGTGAAGGGGCCCTCGCCTTCGCGATTGAAAGAGAAAACGAACTCGCCCTCGGCGGTTGCGTCCACATTGGCCTCGTAGGTCAGGGGGATCACCCCGCCAACCTTGTTCAGCAGAACGCCGTTCACCTCGATGGTGTCGCCGCAGTTGCCCAATTCGAGGGACTTGCCCTCGTAGTTGAACTGGGCGCGCGCCCTGGTGGATCCATCCTCCTCGATGGCCTCGTAGTCCACGCTGATCCCGGTGGTCCGGATATCGCAGGTGTCCCCGGTCGAACAAGCCATCAGCGCCGCGAGCCCCAACCCCGCGATGAAGACAAGTATAAGCTCTTTACTTTTCATAGTTCCCTCCTGTTAAAGCGGCCCCATCATTTTGGGTTATGCCATTTGACTGACATCGCTGCCCGAATCTTCATTCCGTAAATATTGATCGAAAATGCAAGCTACCACGAAAGGATGGTTGGACCAGAAAAAATCGATCAGATCTCCCCGAGCTGTTTCGTTCTGACCCAGCCGTCGCGACCCTGATCGTCCCTGAGTTTGGTCCAGTCGTCCTGGGTTTCGAGCACGCGGACGCGGCTGCCTTCTTCGAGGATGAACCGTCTGATATCGCTACTCGGGCCTTCCATCACGTCGAGAGTTTCACCGTGAGTCACGATAGCCTCGTGGAGATTGACCTCCTGGTCGTACTTGCCGACCGCCACCGCGCCCGTCGCGAAGGTCAGGATGACCAGCACTCCGATGAGCACTCCGAGGGTCAACCGGGTCATTTCGGAGCGTACGAATCGCCTCAAAATCAGTATGACAAACAGGGCCATGTGAAACGCGAGGAAAGCAAACGCGGCGCTCCTGGGCGAGAAGCGATCGAGGATCGCTCGCCATGGGCCGGCGTGGGGCGCGAGATCCGCGTCTCGTCCGTCTTCGTTCGCGCGGCGGGCGATGTAGTCGCGAATAATGGTGAGATTATATATGGTGTCCTCGTGCCCCGGATCGCGACGCAGGACGCGCTCGTAGTGAAGCACTGCGTCTCCGAGGTTACCGAGCCGTTCTTCGGCGGTGGCCCGATTGAAAGACAGGCCCGGAGCACGGACGCCCAACTCCTCTATGCCGGCATAGAGGTCGGCGGCCTTTTCGTAATCTCCGCTCCAGAAAGCGTTGTTGGCCTCCTTGAACATGTCGTTCAAGGTCGCGGCTCGATCCTGCGCGAACACCGGCGAAACCATCCCGATGAGGCACGCGGCGAGTGCGAATGCTGTCAGCGGCTTCGTCATGCGTCATCCTTTTTTGGGGGCGTGACGCGCACGGTGCCCAGCTCGCTAACGAGGTCTTCCACCCGTTCGAGGGCCTTCCTGCGCTCGTCGGAGGCGGACGCACCCCTGGCGAAACGGGCAAACTCACATCCTTCTATCTCGGACACAATTCTGGCCGCCTGCTCCTCGTTGAAACCTCGGTCAATCAGGCGCGCGTCGAGCTCGGACATCGTGTCCCCAGCGACGGCAGTCTCCAGACGGTTTTCGAGGAAGTCCACCAGGATCCTCTGAATCTCGGCGAAGAACTCCTCGGAGGGCATCGAGTCCGTGCCCTTGCTCAACTGTGTCAGCGCTACTCGGGCCATCGCATCCGCTTTCCGGGATCGGCCCTTGAGCTTGTTCTGAGCCATCTTGCGGCGTGTGCGGGATACGACCGCGATCATTATCCACGCGAATGGCGCGAGCACGACCAGGAATAGAAACCAGGGCCTGTTCAGAGTGATACCGTCACTGTCCCCGTGGAGATCGGCTCGCGTGGTGATCGAGCGCAACTTTCTGTTGAGGCGGTCGAAGGCGCCGTCGCCGGTTCCCGGATCCGATTCGACGGAGGTGATCGAGCCTCCGGTAGAGTTCTCTCCCGGTTTGACGGTGATCTTGCCGGCCGAGCCCTTCAGAGTTCTGTACTCCTTCGCCTCGGGATCGAAATAGGACCAGCTCAATCCGGGGATCACGAAGACTCCCGACTCCTTGGGGATCATGAGGATCCTGCTCGATCGTGAACCCGTGACGTTGTTTGCCCGCGCGTTGACGTTCACCTCGGTCTCCGGTGCGTACACCTTGAACCCCGATACGTCCTTCAACTGCGGGAGAACCAGGTTGCGAATGTTGCCGCTGCCGCGCGCGGTCATCGTGAGGGTAACCGGCTCGCCCACTCTGGCGTCGGTCCTGTCCAGAGTTGCCCTGTAGCTGTACCTGCCCACGTTCGCCGTGTTGAAGCCGTCCGGTCTGTCCTTTTCCGGCAACGGGAGCACGTCGAGCGTGAGGGGCTGGCTCGATCGCTTCACCTTCTTTCGCTTGGAGAACAGGCCGCCGCGGCGCACCTCGATCTGGGCTATGGCGGGGGCTATTGTTATTTCGCCGGTCTTGATGGGAAAGAGAGCCAGTTTGCGCAGTTCCACCCGATCGTAGGTTGTACCCGCGACGGTCACCTGTGTCTGGTTGTGACGGTGGGAGCCGCCGGTGTCGATGGCCTCCGCCCAGAAGCCTTCTGTGCCCGGTTCCCGGATGAGGCGAATATTAGCCACGTTCCAGGTGGTGTAGAGGTAGACCGTGAGGATGACCATCTGGCCCGCCGTAACCTCGCTCTTCGACAGTTCCAGGTGTAGGAAATAATTCGGGTCGACGGCTCCCGGATCGATATCCTCGACAGTTGCGTCAGGCGCCTGAGGCGCGGGTTGTATCTGGTTTTTGGGATCCGTCTGGGACATCGCCTGCCCCGAGCCGGAGTTCGAACCGGACGGCGTGACGTTGAGGGTGTATGCCTGGCTCTTGAATCGATTGCCGTCCACCTCCACGATCACCGGGTTGAGCTGATACTTGCCCGGTCGATCCGCCACCAGCAAAAAAGTGTAAATGGACTCGTGCTTGGAAAACCGCTGGTTCTTCTGACCCGTTCCGAACGAGAAGGAGAATGACATTGGGTGCGATTCGGACTGCCGCAATACACGCAGCGCGCCGAACTGGGGCAATCGCACGACGGGGTCCACGGCGCTCTGGGTCGAGATGCTGATGGTCAGCTCGAACGGCTCTCCCTGCACGAGGGTGTCCCGGTCGACATTGATGCCGATCTTGGGCTGATTCGGCGTGCCCCCCTTCTGGGCGTGCGCAGCCGAGGCGGTCGACAAGAAGATCGCCAGGACCGTCATGTAGAGGAGTCGCCGCATTACCAGTCCTTCATCTTGCCCACCGGAACCATTGCGCCTCGCTGTCTTGCCTGATTCTTGATCAGGTTTTCCTGGTTCTCGTCCAGTGTGTCGAGGAGTTGTTCGACCTCCTGGCGCGTTTTCGGTTGTTGCTGCTGTTTTTGCTGGTCCTGTTTGTCCTTCTGATCTTTCTTGTCTTGCTTATCCTTCTGATCTTCCTGATCTTTTTTGTCTTGCTTATCCTTTTGATCTTCCTGATCTTTCTTGTCTTGCTTATCCTTCTGATCCTGTTGATCCTGTTGATCCTGTTGATCCTGTTGATCTTGTTGGTCCTGCTTGTCCTGTTTGTCCTGCTGGTTCTGCTGATCTTGTTCTTCTTTTTCCTGTTCTTCTTTTTCCTTCTGCTTTTGACTGGCAACCTCGAGGTTCCATGCAACGTCCCGGTTTCCCGGCGACAGCAGCAGGCTCCGCTTGTAGTTTTCGATGGCCGCCTTGTAGTCCTCCTTGCGGAAGAAGGCGTTTCCGAGGTTGGAGAATGCCCTGGCTCGCACGAGATCCTCCGAGCCCGCCTCCGAGGCCAGTTTGAGAGCCTGCATCGCCTGATCCAGCTTGTCGGCCGCCATTCGCATCAGGGCCAGGCCCCGGTTGAGATGGACCTCGTTCCTGCCGGGCAGGGATCTGGCGGCGTCGTCGTAGCTTTCGAGGGCGTCCGCGTACTTTTTCTGCGCGAGGTACTCGTTTCCGTCGGCGACGTCACCGTTGCGCGAGCGAAACAGCTCGAAGGCGCAGGCCGCCTCGCCGATAAGCAGCACGGCGACCGAGAAGAGGAGAGAGAAATAGAGGCGAGCGATGCTGGTTCTCATCTTCGTTTCCTCCTGCGAAAGGATGTCCTTTGAGGAACGATAAAGGCGATGAGCATGAGAAATACCGCGGGGGCGAGGAACCACTGGAAGACCTCTTCGTAGACCGTTATCTGTCTGGCCTCGATCTCTGTCTGCTTCATCTTCCTGATCTCATTCATGACCGCCGTGATGCCCGAAAAATCGGTCTGCGCTCTATAGTAGTGGCCGGAGGTCTTCAGGGCTATATCGCGCAGGGTCTCCTCGTTATCGGACGTCAGTGCGGTGGTGACGTATTCTTCCTTGTTGTCCTTCTGGTAACCCATGGTCGTGCCGTCGTCCAGATACCTGGGGATCAGCTCCGGCGAATCCGATCCGATCCCGACCACGTGGATGATGATGCCCTTGCCGGCGGCTTCCTTCGCAGCCTCTACCGGATCTCCGGTGTGATCCTCCCCATCGGTCAGAAGGATTACGACCTTGGATCTGCCGGCCATGCCCGCCACGTCGCTTTCGTCCTCGGTTTCCGGCCTCAGCATGCGTGCGGAGGCGGTGATCGCCTTGCCGATGGCCGTGCCCCCGACGGGCATGTCGTACGGGGCGAGACCTCGCCAGAAGGCAGTGGCAGCGGTGTAGTCGGTGGTGAGAGGAAAGCGGATGGTGTCCCCCGCGAAGGCCACGAGGCCGATCCGATCCCCGGT
>JAUVAN010000110.1 GCA_030591725.1 Deltaproteobacteria bacterium | reverse complement strand
GGGGGATACCATTACTGCGGATGGAATATCGATGACATCGAGCTGTGGGGATTGGGCGCGGAGGACTGCTCCGACAAGGACGACGATGGTTTTCTGCCGCCCTATTGCGGTGGTGACGACTGCGACGACGACGATGAAGACATCAATCCGGATGCAGACGAGGACTGCGATGACGGCATCGACAATGATTGCGATGAGCTAATCGATGATGACGATGACGACTGCGACGACGACGATGAAGATGGTGTGCCCTTCAACAAATCCGACCCCTCGGGCTGCGGTTGCAACACGCCAGGATTGGGCGAAGTCATGTCTGAGGGATTGATCTCTATCCTGTTGATATAACAGGCAGGTTCGGCCCCATTCCGGTTTTAACCTCGCAGGCGATCCTCTACCCAATCGAGGACGGACGACTTCTTTTCCAGGTCCGTATCAGGGTAGGTTAGCCCGTCGATGTTGATCTCCAGATCATCGTTGAACGCAGCTTCGAGCAGGCACTTGATCCGCTCCTCGAGCATCCTGCGGGGCTTTCTGGGCGTGTGGGGAAGGACGAGCACAATGCGATGCTTGAACATGAACATCAGATCTGTCTTGCGCATGCGCTCGCAAAGGGTTTCCACTACCGATTCGTAGGCCGCCTTGTCCGGCAGTTCTTCCAGCTTGAGCACCAGCAGGCTGAATGGTTCGGTGTATCGATCAGCGCGGGATATCTGCTCGGCGACCCTGCCTCTCAGGTGTCGTCCCTCCAGCATGACGATGCCGGCCTCTCTCCTGTCGAGGGCCATGTGGCAGATGGCCATGAGGTCTTCGATTGTCATCTCGTGATCGGGAATGATCTTCTGCCCCAGCCTCAGCAGCTCTCTCACGAAGGCGTCGGCCATTTCCTTGTGGCTGGTGACGGCTGTGTAGCTCATGGCGGCCTGGACCTTTGAGTCCTTGTCGCCGGTGAGCTTGGTGACCACTGTAATGTTTGAGGTATCCTGAGACATTGTTTCCAGATTAGCACGTGTGCGCCGCTTATTAAAAGAGGTAAGTTTCGAACAAACCGGTATACTCCGCCAATGCGAATCGAGTGCGATTATCTGGTGATCGGAACGGGCGTGGCGGGGCTGGCTTTCGCCCGCGCGGTATCCCATACGGGGAAGGTGATCCTCCTCACGAAGCGAGCGGCCGACGATTCCGCCACGTTCCAGGCGCAGGGAGGAGTGGCTGCGGTCACCGACGATAAGGATAGTTTCGATGCGCACGTGAACGACACACTCAAGGCGGGGCGCGGCATATGTCGCAAAGATGTCGTGGAGTTGTGCGTCAAGGCGGGGCCGGCGAGGATCGCGGATCTTGTCGAACTGGGCACTCGCTTCACCAAACGCAAGGGTCACCCCGAAGAGCTGGATCTCGGACAAGAGGGCGGGCACTCGGCCAGGCGAATCGTCCACGCGGACGACGCCACGGGTAAGGAGATGATTCGCGCCCTCCTCGAAACTGTAAAAAAACTGCCGAACGTGGAGATCCTCGAACATCACATGGCGGTTAACCTCATAGTGCCCGATCGTCGCAGCGTGGACCGGATCTGCAAGGGCGCCCATGTCCTCAATCAGGACACCGGGGAGATCTACACCGTCACATCGCCCGTCACGGTGCTCGCAACCGGGGGGGCGGGCAAGGTCTATCTCTACACCTCCAATCCCGACCTCTCCACCGGCGACGGGGTCGCCATGGCCTATCGAGCGGGGGCGGGGGTGGCCAACATGGAGTTCTTTCAGTTTCACCCTACAATCCTCTACCACCCGCAGGCCAAGAGCGTGCTCATCTCGGAGGCCGTGCGCGGTGAAGGCGGCATCCTGCGAGGTCTCAATGGACGCGCGTTCATGGCCGACTACCACCCGGACATGGAACTCGCGCCCAGGGACGTGGTGGCGCGCGCAATCGATTCCGAGATGAAGCGTACCGGGGCGGATCACATGCTGCTCGACGTCACTCACCTGGACGGCGCGTTTATCGAGGAGCGGTTCCCCAACATTCTTACCAGTTGCCTCAAGTATGGGATCGACATGAGGACGGAGCCCGTCCCGGTGGTCCCGGCCGCCCACTACAGCTGTGGCGGGTTGATCAGCGATATTCACGGCCGCACGACAATACCAGGCCTCTTCGCAATCGGAGAAACTGCCTGCAATGGCTTGCACGGCGCCAATCGCCTCGCGTCAAACTCGTTGCTGGAGGGTCTTGTTTTCGCTCACCAGGCTGCGCTGGTCGCCCCCTCGATCCCGCGCCCGGATTATACCGGCGTCGAGGACTGGGAGGTAGGCGACGCCGTGCCGAGCGATGAGGAGGTGGTCGTTTCCCAGGACTGGGACGAGCTGCGTCGGTACATGTGGAATTACGTGGGGATCGTGAGATCCGATCTCAGACTCCGGCGCGCGCGACGGCGCCACGATGCGCTGATGAAGGAGATCAAGGAGTACTACTGGAAATACATCGTCACTTCAGACTTACTGGAGCTTCGCAATATCGCTACCATCGCACATCTCATCATCGACTCGGCAATGAAACGCAAGGAGAGCAGGGGCCTTCACTACAACTCGGACTACCGATTCGAGGACGAGTCTTTTTCCCGGGACACCGTGCTGTTCCGATTCGAGGACTGATGCGCGTTTTCAATGTTGGCAATCTAACCGGAAGGGCTCTGTTGCTTTGCGCGATCCTCTTCTCGTGGGCCTGCGGCTCACAGGACGAGGTTGCCCAGAGCGATACGGGTGGAGATGTGCGCGACGCGTCGACCGAGGATATCGCCTCAACACTCACTGGGGAAGGTGTGGAGAAGCTCGGCGACGTATGGATACTTCCCGTCGAGGTAAAGGGGTTCGAGAACCTCGATCTTTCGCAGAAGAAGAAAGTTTACGAGAGATACCGCGCCGCCCTCAAAGAAGATGACCTGTTTTACCGGAGCAACGATATCCAGAACATGCGCACGAGGATCATGCTTGAACAGATCCTGCTCAACGACAAGGGCGTAACACCCTCCATCAGGAAAAAGATACGTTCGTACACGGTGTCTTTCTGGCTGAATCGGGGCGCCGTCGACGTGCTTGACGGACGCTGCCTGAGGCCCCGGTTCATCCCCGGCGAGCTGGCGGCCGCAGCGCAACAGGCGCTTCAAAACGGCGCAGCGATGGATCTGCCCATTATGACCGGCAAGAATCTTGGGGCCACCAGGATCGAGGAGCTCGAGGCGCTACTTTCGGCGGTCCGGCCGGGGATGTTTTGCGAACGCATTGAAGGCAAGGAAGCTGCGGATGCGGGGACGGACGTGCGTGTGTCCCTGTCCGATCTTTCCCGTGATGACCGGTCAGCGGGTGCAATCGTCGGTATCGAAAATGCGGGGCAGGCCGGTGTCTACGCGTCTCTTGAAAAGAAAGCCGTTGTGCTGGATCGACTGGTTCGCAATGTGGGCGGTAAAAAGAGCGCATCCCCGCGAAGACCCTCGAGAATCCCCAAAACCGTCGATGTTCTCTCGGCCACCGGCGCGTACGGGCCGATCCCATCCGGCCGCGTAAATATATACAGGCGCGGAGCATGGATCGATTCCAAAGAGACAGGCGCCCTTTACATGTCCAACCTCGAAGCCTCCTTCGACCGTTTTGTCGGAGCGACCATTGTTGAAGAGTTCTCTTTGCCTGCACAGGTCCTGGCCCGAAGGAAGAAATGGCGAACGAGATCACGGATGGCCGTGTTCGCCCTGCGGCTTGTCGCGGGGAGCGCTTCCGACGGGACGGAGAAACAGCCGGACGGCTGGTTGCGTGAGCGACTGTCGGAAACTCACGATGTCATGGCTCAGATGCGTGCCGATCTGGCGGCGCTGTACCTGGTTGCCTCGGCTCATGTGAAAAAAACCGGCCTCGTTCCCGACGAGGAGAGCGCTCATGCGGTGTACGACGAATACGTGTGCGGAGTCTTCGAGCAGTTTGCATCCGAACTCGGAGTGGATGACGCCGGATTCGTCGCCGCCCGGGCGATCGTGGGGAACCTCATAGAGAGTCGGGCCGTGGAGGTCGTGACTGAGGGAGGCGACAACGGGCGTCTGTATCCAAAGATCGTTGATTACAAGATCATGCAGGAGACGATCGAAAAGCTCCTGGCGAAGGTGCGGAAGATCAGATTCGCAGGGGACCGTCCGGCGGCGGCGGCGCTTCTCGACACCGCATCGCAGGCCTACGATCCAAAATGGAAAAAGCACTTCTCGGAACGATGGAAGACCCTCAAACTCCCGAACAAGGTCGCGTTCCTCTATCCGTTACTTGAACAGGTTCGAGACGGGGAGGGCGCCGTCGTCGATATTCGCCTCGTCAAATCTACCAACTTCCTTGAGCGACAGCTCACTCTCGCCGCAACACGCTCCCTGGATTGACCCGTTTTTGTTGACCAGGGAACCATTAGGTTATTGGAAAAGAGAAAGAATTGCGGCTAAGATGCCCGCGAATAACAATCTGTGAACCAAGGAGATTCGTGATGTTGACGACGACTCGCGTTTGGACAGTCTGTATTGCTCTTCTCGCAGCCCTTGCAATCTGCCTCAACGGCGGCGCGGCATGGGCACAGAAGAAAAAACCCAAAAAGGTAAAGGACAGGGTCGAGGATCTGGAGACCGTGGTCGAACGGATCGACAATACACTCGGTGACCTCACGGGGTCGGAAAAGCCCGAGAAGATCCGCGAACGTCAAGATGAGCTGGCCGACAAGATCGATGACGCCAGCGCCCAGATTGACGAGCTCAAAAACTATTCCGAGGATGTGGGCGTCGCCACCGAGGAGCGGGACGCCCGGATAGATGCGCTGTCCGAGGAGATCGAGGATCTCTGGAAAGAGGTGGAGGAGCACAAGGCCACCATCAAGGAACTCAAGGAAACCAGGACCACGGGATACGACGATGGATTCTTCATGGCTTCGAGGGACGGCAAACACAAGATCGTGTTCACCGGCCTGGTCAAGCCCTATTACAGGGTAGGTTTCCAGAAGGTATACGACACCGACAGTTACGGCGCTATCCAGTACTACGAACCGGGACATGTACATGCTGGATACCCCATCGGCGGCGACACGGAGATCACCGACAACGGCTTCGGGCTCGCGGCCATGCGGCTCACGGTCTCCGCACAGGTTTTCGATATCGTCAAGTTCAAGTTGCAGATTGATTACGGAAACCTGTACGGCAAGGTTTCGTACCCGGCCAATGCCGATGTGGACGGAGATACGCAGTACAATTCAGTGGAGATCGACACGTATAGCCTGAGAGCTGTTGTAGCGTACGGTGAGCTTGCGCCCATGCGGGAGATCAACGTACGAGCAGGCCAGTTCAAGGTGCCCTTCGATAAGGAGTCGGCCTTCGGCACCAGGGACCTCACGTTCACTTCCAGATCTCTCATGAATCGCAGCTACCCCCGCTGGGGTGAGTTCGGCATCCCACCGAGCTCCGTCACCTGGGGATGGGATTACGAGACTGTTCGCGGAGCCGGCTTTGGATACGATCGAGGTATGATGATTCACGGCGCGTTCGCCGAGAATGTTTTCAAATACAACGTGGGTGTATTCAACGGAAACGGTCCCAATGTGGGCAACGACAATCGTGACATTATGGTGGTTGCCAGAGTTGAAACGCAGTTCCTTGGCGAGATGACGTCCGAAATGTCCGATATAGATTCCGCAAAATCCCCGCTGATATCCATCGGAGCGGCCTTCGCCTACGACCTGCCGCTGCACAGGGATCTCATCCAACCTGAGTTCGTGTACAACTCGCAGGACGTCAACTTCACGGCGGACATTCACTTCAAGTGGTATGGGGTCTCGCTCCTCACTAACATGTTCTTCCGCAACTCGGACCACGGCGCGGTCCTGCTCGACGAATTTGGGCAGGAGAGGCCTATCAAGACCTTTGGTTACACAGGGCAGCTCGCGTATTTCAATCTCGCCTCGGGGCTCGAGCCCGCCTTCAGGTACTCGATGATGGACGCGGACATCGACCGGCAGGGAGATCACGTGCACGAGATCGCCGCCGCGCTCAATTACTACATTGTCGGCAACAACCTCAAGATCCAGGTGGAGTGGAGCGGTATGTTCGCCGCCGAGAAGGATCACAGCTACATGATGCCCTGGAATGCCTGGTTCGAGGACCAGCACCAGATCACCGTCATGGCACAGGCTGCGTTCTAGCAGCGGACATGACGTCCCGCGCTGCCATCCTTCAACTCGTCGCGATCACCCTGTGCACGCAACTAACGTGCGGAGAGGACAAGAGCGTCCAGGAGGTGAAGGTCGCGACCGGTCGAATCTCATGGTCGGTCACCAGGATTGCCGAGATCACGCCGGAACGCCCCGAGTTCCAGCGCGCGATAACTGAGATGGTGGACAGGTTGCCCTTGTTTCCCGGAAGACCACCGAGCCCTTCCCTTGACGTGAGCGGTATCTTCGACGAGATCGGGGGGCAGGGGGCGATCATCATCAAAACAAACCTGAAGGGATCGGGGGCGGGGGTACCCATAGAAGCGGCCGTGGTGGTTCACGGTCGAATTCCAGACGAGAATTCGGCTGTCGCTCTGATGAACAAGGGGGTGGAGGAGTTGGAGGTCACTTTGCGGTCTCTGTTCAGGTTGTGCGGCGGCACGGCGACAATCTGGCAGCGGTCGCTGGATTCCGCCGAGCCGGACGAGCAGATTCTTGCGGCAAAACTCCTCGCTCACAACAGGGTGACGACGGCCGTCGAATCCATAGGCAAGCTGCTCGGCGATCCGAGAGAGCAGGTGGCGGAGGCGGCGGCGACGGCCCTCGGAGACATGGGGCAAGAAAGCGCCGTGCCGGTGCTCATTCGTTCGATGAAATCCAGAGATCTTCGCAGCGAGGTACGCGCCATAGAGGCAATGGCCCGGATAGGCGGCATGGAGGCGAGCGCATATCTCGAGATGACCGCCGAGGGTCACGAAAACCCCGAAGTACGAGAGCTGTCCAGAGGCGCTCTTGAGAGGATGCGAAAGAAACGGTGAATCTCGCCCCCCGACGACTCCACAGGGACTGCTCCAAACTACATAATTCCCTTTGACAATGACCGGATCAAACGTGTTATTGCTTCAACAGGAGGTGCGTAATGAACAGAGCAGATCTCGACTGGGGAAACCTCGCATTCGGTTACCGCAAGACCGATTACAACATCCGGTACACATGGAAGGACGGCAGCTGGAACGAAGGCGTGTTGACGGAGGACGAAAACATCAGCATGCACATGGCGGCGACCTGCCTCCATTACGGACAGGAGGCCTTCGAGGGCCTCAAGGTATTCGAACAGAAGAACGGCGATATCGTGGCCTTCAGGATCGAGGAAAACGCCAAGCGTATGGTGCGATCTTGCGACAAGATATTCATGGCTGCGCCGCCGGAAGAAATGTTCATCGACGCAGTGCGAAGGACAGTTGAGGCCAACCGCAAATACGTCCCGCCATACGGAACCGGGGCGAGCATGTACGTCCGCCCGCTTGTGATCGGAACCGGCCCCCAGATCGGTGTCAAGCCGGCGGATGAATATACCTTCATCGTTTTCGTGATGCCGGTAGGTCCATATTTCAAAGAAGGCTTCAAGCCGATACACCTGATCGTGGAAAGCGAATACGATCGAGCCGCGCCAAACGGTATCGGCGACGTCAAGGTAGGCGGAAACTACGCAGCCGGTTTGCGCGCCAGCATTCGTGCAAAGAAGGCCGGATTCACCGAGGTCCTGTACCTGGACGCCAAGGAGAAGCGCTACATCGACGAGTCCGGCCCGGCAAACTTCTTCGGGATCGACCAGAACGGACACTACGTCACACCGCACAGCGAATCGATCCTGCCCTCCATTACAAACATGTCCATCGTCGCGCTGGCCGAGGAGATGGGCCTGAAACCGGAGCGCCGTCCGGTTGATGTGGAAGAGATCTTTTCGTTCCAGGACGCTGGTTGCTGCGGAACGGCCGCCGTGATCACCCCCGTGGGGTCGATCACCTACGGCGACCGGAAGGCGGTCTACGTGGAGGGCGATACTCCCGGCGAGTACTGCACCAAGCTTTACAAAAAGCTCACCGGCATACAGCTGGGCGAGGAGCCCGACACCCGCGGCTGGATCAGTAAGATCTAGCAGAACAACCTCGTCAATCGCTCTTAACAGCCTCTACAATCTCAACGCGCACCTCTATGACCCCGGCCCTGATCATGTCCAGGCGTTCGGCGGCTGCCCTGGAGAGGTCGATGATCCGGCGCGAGTCTCCAAATGGGCCTCTGTCGTTGATCTTGACCTGGACCGAACGGCGGTTTGAGAGATTGGTCACGTTGACGACTGTTCCCAGGGGGATTTCCTTGTGCGCAGCCGTGAGCTTGTTCTTGTCGTACGGTTCGCCGCTGGCGGTCTTCCTGCCGTGGAGGCTGTCCGAATAGTACACGGCCAGACCGATTTCATGATCTCCGGCGCTGGATCCCCTGTCGAGAGTCGCGCCGCAGTTCACCAGGGCCAGGATGACGGCCATTGTTAACGATAGTCCCAATATTCTGCTCATGGGGTCAAACCTTAGCTCTGAAAGTGGGGCATATCAAGAATGCTATTGTTTCATAGACTTGACATTGTTTCTTATAAAGAGATACTCCCGCGAAACGGAATTCAATAGTTTTATACTACTGAATTCATGTGTTTTTGAGTTATACTATTGATTGTCGTTCCTGTTGTGGATCGAGATCAAGCTCACGAGAGGAAAGCTGAACATGGCGGTTAAGCTGCGAATGACACGCAAGGGAAACAGGCACAATCCTTTCTACAGGATAGTCGCTGCGGACGAGAGGTCATCAAGGGACGGGAAGTACATCGAGCTTCTGGGCACCTACGATCCCAGGGAGGAACCGGCGGTGGTCACCATCAAGATGGATCGCGTCGATTACTGGAAATCGAAGGGAGCGCAGGTTTCTCAGACTGTCAACGAGATCATAAACCGCGAGATCGTGGTGCAGAAATAGACATGGCGCGGTTGTGGAGCAATCGCGCAACTGGAACGATATGCTTATTCTCTGCGTTGCCGCCTCCATCGCAGAGAGGGTGAAATTATTGGGGGGGCGTTTTTACAATTTGCGCTGAATTCTGGCTCTTTTGTCGGAACAATGTACGGCTTGACGCTAGAAAACGAGCACACGAAGCGGAGGTGGAACCGTGTCTATGAAGGAACTGATCGAGTTCATGGCCAGAGCGCTGGTCGATAGTCCCGACGATGTGAATGTAACCGAGATCGTGGGTGAGCAATCATCGGTGATCGAGTTGCGGGTTGCCAGGGAAGACCTCGGAAAGGTCATCGGCAAGCAGGGCAGGACTGCTCGTGCGATGCGCACTATTTTGAGTGCGGCATCCACCAAGCTCAAGAAGAGAGCGGTCCTGGACATCATTGAGTAGCGGATCGGGATCGAATCATTGAAAGACAACGCGGATCATCTGATAGAGATCGGCGTCGTAGGACGACCCCACGGGATGCGCGGGGCGCTCAGGGTCTTTCTTCACAACCAATCCTCAAGCTTGCTGTACGATATTGACGAGGTTCTCTTGCGTCCGGTCGATGCGAGCACGCCTGTTTCAAGCGAAATTCTGAACTATTCGGCAGCCGGCAAGCGAGGAACCCTCACGTTGCGGGGAATCGAGAACCGTACGGAAGCAGAGAAATGGACAGGAGCGCGCTTGCTGGTCGATCGTCGAGTGTTACCCGATGTCGATGATGGCGGGTTCTACGTGGAAGACATAATTGGGATCGAGGTTTTTTCCGAGGGTAAGCGTATCGGAAAGGTGAAGTCGAGCCGTGCGCAAGGTGGCGTGGAAGTGGTAACGGTGATGGACGAATCGCAGGAGATAGAGATCCCACTCGTCGATGAGTTCGTGCAGGAACTGGATGTGGAAGGCGGCCGACTCACCGTGCGGGACATAGAGAACCTTCCGCGCACCGCCACGAAGAAAGACTGAAGAAAGGCAATGAGGACCGCATGTTCGAGTTCAGAGTCATAACGATCTTCCCTGATATGTTCGAGAGCTTTCGAGAAGCAAGCCTCATCGGGAAGGCCGGATCGAAAGGACTCCTGAATGTAAAACTGGTCGATCTGCGCGACTTCACCGACGATCGGCATCGCACGGTCGATGATGCGCCATATGGTGGCGGCTCGGGAATGGTGATGAAGGCGGAGCCCATCCTCAAGGCGCTGAAAAAAAACACGGGATGCCACCGGGTCCTTCTCACTCCACAGGGAACGCCCCTGACACAGAAGATCGCACACAGACTGGCCGGGCAATCTCCGTTACTCCTGTTCTGCGGAAGGTACGAAGGGGTCGACGAGCGCGCCAGGGAAGCCTTCGACGAGGAGATATCTATCGGTGACTTCGTGCTCAACGGGGGAGAAATTGCCGCAATGGCCGTCATCGAGGTTATCTCAC
Organism: Deltaproteobacteria bacterium; assembly: GCA_030591725.1. Lineage (GTDB taxonomy): Bacteria > Myxococcota_A > Polyangia > JAAYKL01 > JAAYKL01 > JAUVAN01. The sequence continues at coordinate 392 of JAUVAN010000110.1, read as the reverse complement.
GACTGATTCCCGGAGTGCTCGGTAACGCCGAGTCGATCGTCGAGGAGTCCTTCAGCCTGGGCACACTCGAGTATCCGCAGTATACCAGGCCTGAGATACTCAACGGGGCGAGCGTTCCCCCCGTGCTCCTGTCCGGGAACCACAAGAGGATTCAGGAATGGCGAAGAGGACAGGCCTTGCTGCGAACACGCGATCGGCGCCCGGATCTGTTTGAAAAGCTCGAAATATCGCGGCTGGACCGCACACTGATCGAACAGGCGAGCAAGGCCGAGGGCGAGTGAAACCAGAGGTTCACATAGCACTCGTTCATTACCCGGTGATCAACAAGTTGGGGGATATCGTCTCCACCGCTGTCACCAACTTGGACATCCACGACAACGCTCGCAGCGCCC
>JAUVAN010000267.1 GCA_030591725.1 Deltaproteobacteria bacterium | reverse complement strand
GGATCTTCAGGAAAACGAGATCAACCCCAACCTCGAAAACGGCGTCAATGTGATCTGTGATCGATACTTGCACTCTTCGGTCAACTACCAGGGCCTCAGCGCAGGTCAGGAGGGCGCGGCCCGGTGGATACTCTAAATCAACAATCACATCCGCACGCCGGACCTGGTCATATACCTGAAGATATCACCCGATGAGGCGTCGAGACGCCGCAGGGCCCGCAGCGACAAGACGGAGATCTTCGACGACGATGATTTCCAGCGCAAGTTGATCGAATCTTACGACCGGCTCGGCGAAATATTTGAGGACTCACAGATCGTAACCCTGGACGCGCAGCAGCCGATCAACGAGATCGCAAAACATGCGTGGGCCGCCGTCGAAAAACTCATGGCAAGAGGAGCGACTCCATGACACGCGCACTCTCTCTCATTCTCATCGTCGCCTGGGCAACCGGATGCGGCGCGGCGAGCACTGATCTCGCAACGGTCGAGGAGACTTCTCTTTCATCCGACCCGGCGCGTGGCGAGACCGTACCTGACAAGATCTGCGTGGGCGAACCCAAGATCGTGAGAAGCGATCTGGATGAACTCCTGGCACAGGGCCCGGCTTATGTGCTCGCCATGGTCCAGTCGGATTCGCACAAGGTCGACGGCAGGTTCGTCGGTTTCAGGATCGTGTCGTTCCGCGTGGACCTCGATCCCTGCATCGACCTGCGCGAGGATGACGTCATCATTCGGGTCAACGGAAAATCCATCGAACGCCCGGAACACTATTTCGAGGTCTTCGAAACCCTCAAGACCGCACACAGGGTCCAATTCGACATCCAGCGTGACGGCACCTTCCTGGTCCTCACCTATCCCGTTGTAGACTGAACTCCACTTTTCCATGTGCCGCTGATAACCTTCGCGGCGCCGTCGTCGGAGAGGTTGAAGGTTCCCGAGAACGAGTCTCCTTGCTCCGTTCCTACCAGGGTTCCACGCCAGGTCGAATCCGGGTTGTCCACGCCGCCCGTTATCCAGCAACGCAGGGTACCATCATCGAGGATACCCCTGACAACATGCTTGTCGTCGCCCAGAGCAATGTGACCGCCGACCACGGAGCCCTTGCCCATGGTCAGTTCAATCGTCACTGCGCCACACGTCCCTGCGTCTGCGCTTACCGCGCCATCGCCGATTATCTTCCTGACATCCTGCGCACCCTGTTGCTCAACCTCGTTCGCAGCGGGTCCAGGCGCGTCGGGCTGCTTGACGTCGTCCGTCTTTACCGATTTGGCATCCACTGCGTCGCCCCCGCCATCGTCAGCAGGACCGCAGGTGATAAGCGCCAACGCCGTAACCGCAATTAAAACCCACCATCGAATTTTCATATAACCTCCGTCACCTCGACCGCCAGCCGGCCCTCGTGGTCAACGAGTTCACCTCTGGCGATCAGCTTTCCGCCTGCCCGAAGCATGACCTCCGGGCCCACGTCCCTGTCGAGATTGATCATCCTTCCGGGCACCAGATTGATTGCCTGATCCACTGTCATGGTTACCCGGCCGACTTCCACCTGAACTACCACGTCCATGGATCTCGCATCATCGTCCGAGGGCTGCGAGAACCGCACCTTCAACTCGACGTTTTCCGTGTCGCTCATACTACCTCTCAAGTCTTCTGTTGATACCAGCTCCAGGCGCCCGCGGTCCAGCAATCTGGCAAATCGTCTGACGCGACCACATTCGAGCCGCGCCACACCCCTGTCGAGGTCACAGGCCACAAAGGCCGACCAATCGAGCACCAGCACGTCCCTTGTGCTGATCCGGCTCAGTTCCGCAACGGGTACTCTGGCCACTCCAACAATTACCTTGAAATCGACGGGCCAATCGAGCGCCCTGTCAATCCGTGCCTGCCGAGGCGACACCGAGCCGAAACGAGTCGGATCACGCAGCATCAGCCAGGCCTCCCCGGCGCCGGATTCGGTCTCGATAACGGCCCTGACCCACCACTTCGGAGGCCCCTCAAGATACTCTGCGATCTGCATCGAGTCCGCGAGGATTCCCTTTATTCGAAAACCGCCGCCGCCCAGATCCATCCAGTCTCCCCCGGCCCTGTCGAGCGCGAAGAAGAGCGCGCCTTCCTCGCCGGAGGTCAGCCGCTTTTCAACGGATCCCCGTGGTCTGGCAAGCGTTGTTTCCACGAGATCGCGTACGAGGCCGTCGGACAGCACCAGGGCCATGCGCTGCCCACGACCATCTTCACCACTCTGAAGCGCAACGATCGTCCCCTCCCCGGGCGCGGCGTTGTTCCCAACCGGGCCAAAACCCGTGATCTCGAGGTCGGTCCTGCCCGCCAGGCGCAACTCGGCGAGGGAGTGTAGATCAAGGCGATCCGCTCCCGATGGGATAGCGTTTGCAAGCCTTTCCCTTGCCTCGCACTCACCGGGTTCGACGCATCTCGGACGCCAGAGAGTCGGGCCGCGTGGATACCGTTTTTTCACGCATATCATCACTACCTTGCCGCGACCGGTTACACCATATATAAAAGTAAGACGATGAGTGACGACCTCATAGGAAAAGAAATCCTCGGCCAGTTCCGGATTCTCGAACGAATCGGCAAGGGGGGGATGGGCGAGGTGTTCAAGGCCGAACAACCGGCAATGGACCGCATGGTCGCCATCAAGATCCTCCACGAGAAGCTCGCCTCTCGCCAGGATCTGTTGTCGCGCTTCAGGCGTGAGGCGCGAGCCATGAGCAGGCTCTCGCACCCAAACACGGTGCGTGTTTTCCTTTATGGGCAACTCGAGGAAACCAAACAACTCTACATCGCCATGGAGTACCTGGACGGCGCAGATCTGGCACACCTGACGCGCCGGGACGGACCCATGGAGGTACAGCGAGCCACCAAGATAATGATCCAGGTTCTGGGCGCCCTCGAGGAAGCCCACGGCGTCGGTATCGTGCACCGCGACCTCAAGCCCGAAAACATCCTTCTTACCACGCAGGGGGGTATCCCGGATTTTCCCAAGGTCCTGGATTTCGGTCTCGCAAAGATCAAAGAGCAACGGATGCGCCCCGGGTCGCTGGTGCTCACCCGCGAGGGGATGATCTTCGGCACGCCCGAGTTCATGTCTCCCGAGCAGGCCCGGGGAGAAACCCTGGATGCACGCTCCGACATCTACTCTCTCGGCGTCATCTTCTACGAGATGCTCACGGCGAAGCTCCCGTTCCCCAGATGCAAGCCAATGGAGTACATCGCACATCACATCAAGTCTCCACCGTTCAAGATCACCGAGCGGCGACCGGAGCTCAATCTTCCGGCGATCCTCGATCCCATCATGGACAAGGCGCTCGAAAAAAACCGGGACGATCGCTACGCTTCCGCAACGGAGTTCGCACAGGCCTTGCAGGCGCTTCTTCCCAAGGAAGATCAGGCAGGACCGATGCACGCTGTCCCGTCCGCCGGCCGTCAAAATACGATCAAGCCTGCTTCGTCCCCAGATGATTCACCCGCCCACGGGAAAGATGATGCCGGGGGAAGCCAGGGAAAAGGCATCGTGATAGCGCTGTTGTTGGTCATCGTCCTTCTGCTCGGCGCCGTGACCTATCTGCTCGCCTTCGCCGGCGAGGAAGAATCAACTGTAGTCCCCCTCTTGCCCCAGGATCAGATTGAGCAACCTCCACCTTCACCCGTTGCTCCCATGAACAATGCGCCGATAACCCCACCCGGAAACTAACAACTCAAACTGAACGCCTGAGCAGTACATTTTCACCTGCTCAATTATATTCCGGAAAGAAATGTACTGTGCTTTGCAACTTCATGATCGAAGTCATTGAATGGAGACCCTTTCATTATAAGTAGGGAGTTGAATTGGGTTACTCCGGTTCAAGATTCGATGATGCACGGCTCACCACATCTGAAGAGGAGATAGAAAAATGGCAGACAAACTATTCAAGCCGACAGCCGAATTCAGTGAGAACGCCCATATCAAGAACTACGAGCAATACAAGAAAATGTATGATCGTTCCATCGCCGACCCCGAGGGTTTCTGGGCCGAGATGGCGGAGGACTTCCACTGGTTCAAGAAGTGGGACACGGTGTGTAGGAGTAACTTCGATCGCCGCGAGGGAAAAATTTTCCACGAGTGGTACATCGGTGGCAAGACCAACATCGCATACAACTGTCTGGACCGTCACCTCGAGAAGCGCGGTGATCAGGTAGCCATCATCTGGGAGGGCAACGATCCCGGCACCGACAGAAAGATCACTTACAAGGAACTTCACGAGCAGGTCTGCAAGTTCTCCAACGTGCTAAAAGCCAACGGCGTCAAAAAGGGCGACCGGGTCAGCCTTTACATGCAGATGATCCCCGAGCTGGCCGTGGCCATGCTTGCCTGCGCCCGCATCGGCGCCATCCACTCCATCGTGTTCGGCGCGTTCTCTCCCGACTCGCTCGCTAACCGGATCACCGATTCCACCTGCAAGATCGTCGTCACACAGGACACGGGCCTGCGTGGCGCCAAGAACAACGTTCCCATGAAAACCAACGCGGATCTGGCCGCGCAGAAGGCCCAGGCCGACGAGGAATTGCCGACGACCGTCGAGAAGATCATCGTGGTCAAGCGCACGGGCATGGAAGTTCCCATGCAGGATGGGCGAGACGTCTGGTGGGAAGACGAAATGGCCAAGGTAAACGCCGACTGTCCGTGCGAGGAGATGGACGCAGAGGATCCCCTGTTCATCCTCTACACCTCCGGCTCCACCGGCAAGCCCAAGGGCGTGCAACACAACGTGGGTGGCTACATGGTCTACACGGCCCTGACCCACAAATACATTTTCGACTATCACGATGGCGACATCTTCTGGTGCACGGCCGATATCGGCTGGGTGACCGGTCACTCCTACATCGTGTACGGACCCCTGCAGAACGGCGCCACATCGATCATGTTCGAGGGTGTGCCCACGTACCCCAACGCCGATCGTTTCTGGGCCGTCTGCGAGAAATACAAGGTCAACCAGTTCTACACGGCCCCCACCGCCATCCGCGCGCTGATGGCCCAGGGACCCCAGTGGACCAAGAAGCACAACCTGGACAGCCTCAAGGTGCTCGGCTCGGTGGGTGAGCCCATCAACCCGGAGGCGTGGAAGTGGTATCACGAGAACATCGGCCACGAGAATTGCCCCATCGTGGACACCTGGTGGCAAACAGAGACCGGAGGCATCCTGATCACGCCGCTTCCCGGCGCATGGGGCACAAAGCCCGGCTCCGCCACGCTTCCCTTCTTCGGTATCAAGCCCGTCATTCTCGAGCCCGAGTCCGGCAAGGAACTCACCGAGACAGCGGCCTCCGGCGTGCTCGCCATCTCAGAGCCGTGGCCCGGAATGATGCGCACCATCTACGGCGATCACAAGCGGTTCGAGGAAACCTACTTCGACATGTACAAGGGATACTACTTCACCGGCGACGGATCACGCCGTGACGAAGACGGCTACTACTGGATCACCGGCCGCGTGGACGACGTCATCAACGTCTCCGGTCACCGCATGGGCACGGCCGAGGTCGAGAGCGCCCTCGTCTCCCACCCCAAGGTCGCAGAGGCAGCGGTTGTCGGCTTCCCGCACGAGATCAAGGGTCAGGGTATCTACGCATACGTCACCCTGATGGTCGGCGAGGGGTACACCACCGAGCTGGCCACCGAGCTGGTCAAGCACGTGCGCAAGGAAATCGGCCCCATCGCCGCTCCCGACCAGATCCACTGGGCGCCGGGCCTGCCCAAGACCCGCTCGGGCAAGATCATGCGCCGAATCCTTCGCAAGATCGCGGAAAACGACACCGGCAGCATCGGCGACACTTCGACCCTGGCGGATCCCTCAGTCGTCAAAGACCTGATCGAGAGCGACCCCCGCAAGAAGTAACAAAATCAAAACAAACTGCTCTGTTGGAACTACATTTTCGAGGAGGAATACATGGATCATGGATCAAGTACTGACTGGGGTGAGGACGTAACGGCGCAGAGCAAGGCACGGCTCGGCGTCTTCTTCTTCCTCTTTTACGCGCTGGTATACATCGGATTTGTGTCAATCGCG
>JAUVAN010000218.1 GCA_030591725.1 Deltaproteobacteria bacterium | reverse complement strand
TTGTCCAGGCTCACCTCCATGATGACCGCCTCGACGAACACCTGTCGTTGCATGGTATCGAGGGCGTCGATGACGGCCTTGAGGCTCATGTAGTCGCGCAGGGAGGAGACGATGACCAGGGAGTTTGTCGCCTGGTCGGCGGAGATCTGCATCTCCCCTTCGAAGAGCGATGCGGACTCCCCTCCAGATTTGCCGGCCTTGCCTTTCTTGCCCGTCGTCGAGCGTCCACCCTTTCGGGACAGGTTGCTCAGGGTCTTGGAGATCTCCTCGGCGTCCGCGTGCTGTAGCTTGTGAACGTGGATGGTTCCCTCTCCGGCGATTGGAACGTCCAGGATCTTGACCAGCTCCAGGATGCGAAGATACGAGTTCTCGGACGCCACTATGATGAGAGAGTTCGTGCGCTCGTCCGCTATGATCTTGGAGACCTTCATGCCGTCAGATGCGGCGCCGTGGACGGACACACCGGCTTCGGCGGGTCTGGCCGCAGCCCTTTTTTTCTTGGACCGCTTGTTGGTCTTCTTTTTGGTGGGCTTCTTCGTGGGTTTGGAGGTGGTGCCTGCGTTGATGTCGAAGATTTCAATAATCCGATCCGCCAGCTCCTGTGCCGCCGCGTAGTTGACCGGCTCGATCCAGATTTTCTCGCCGATGCCGGGTACGTCGAGCAGCTTGATGAGCTTGACGAGTCGCTTTATCGACGTTCCGTAATCGGTAATGATGAGCATGTTGGTCGGGGTGTAAACGGTGATGTCTCCGTCTGGAGACTTGAACCTGTCGAGCAGTGCTGCGATTTCCTCGCTGGACACGTTTTCTAGCTGGTGAAGGCTTGTGATGAACTGGTCTCTTCCCGGTATCGCTCCTTTGGACATGATCGGTGTGTTTTGTGAGGTCGCCCCTCCCACGGCCTGGATCTTGAGATAACGCCCGGCCGGAACAACGGTCAGGCCGTTGACCTGCAATACACTCAAGAAGGCGTGGTAGGCCTCCATGGCGGTGATCTTGGTGGGGGCGTAAATTGTGGCCTTCACGTTGGGCACCTTGCCGCCCAGAATGAAACTCTTTCCCGTGATGTTTCCGATGATTTTTATCAATTCTATGAGTTCGGCATCGACCAGGTTGAACGAGAATCTGGTTCCGCGCTTGGGCTTCTTGTACTCGATACCGAGTCCCATCTTGTCGGCATCCTTGACTCCGGTCCAGGGCCCGCCATCTCCTCCGTCGCCCACCCCTGAGCCCGATCCGCCCTGGCTCTTCTTGCCTCCGCCTCCGCTGCCGCCCGCGCCGCCGCTCGCCTGTCCAGCCTTGCCTTGCCCGGCCTTCTTGCCGCCACGAGGTGCAGCCGTGGCTTTTCCCGGCGCGCCGACTTTTTTCTTGTCCTTGAGAATACTGCTGCGCAACAGCCCGGGGGAGGGCTTCACCTTGTCGGGGTTATCGTTGTTTTTCCCGGTTGGTCTGGTTCTCTGTGGGGAAGGCGGTTCATTTGCCGTCCCCAACCCCGGGGCGATGACCATCGAAAGCGCACCAAAAACGAGGGCTATATACCGAATATTTCGCAAGTCGCTACTCCCTTCTTTATCCAAGCCCTTTTAAAAGCAAACATCATGCCTGAATTGACCCTGCTGTTTATTGTGTAAAAACAAGCGGTTAGAATGGGTCGATTCATCGGGAAGATCCCGAATGGACAAATTGTCAAACGGTGCTGTCCAGAGGTGACTCAATGACAAACAGACACGTTAGATCTCCGAAGATTTCAAGAAGGGTTATTCTACCGTCTCCATCTTGCGGTAGATTGTGCGGGTGGCGATCCCCAGGAGGCGCGCAGCCAGTTTCTTGTCTCCCTTGGTATGGCGCAGGGTCTCCCTGATCATCCTTCGCTCCATTTCTTCCAGAGGAGTTCCAATGGAGACCGTGATCTGACCCTGATATCGCTCTTCATCGCTGATGCGCGAGGGCAAGTCGCCTGTTTCGATGGTTGGATTGCGGCTCAGGACCACCGCCCGCTCGATCACGTTCTCGAGTTCGCGTACGTTGCCGGGCCAGTAGTAGCTGGTCATCAGATCCAGCGCATCCGGAGAGATCCCCTCGATCTGCTTGTTGTTGCGCGCCGTGTACATCGTCAGAAAATGGTCGGCCAGCAGAGGGATGTCCTCGAGTCGTTGGCGCAGCGGGGGGAGGTTAACCACGATGACATTCAATCTGTAATAGAGATCCTCGCGAAACACCCCGCGTTTGACGTCATCTTCGAGATCCCGGTTGGTCGCCGTCACCACTCGCACATCGGATTGTATCGTCTTGCCTCCCAGGGATTCGAACTCACCTTCCTGCAACACCCGCAGCAGCTTGACCTGTGCCGCCTGGCTCATCTCTCCAATCTCGTCCAGAAAGATCGTGCCCCCGTCGGCCATCTTGAAGCGCCCGTCACGCCTCTGGATGGCTCCCGTGAAGGCGCCTCGTTCGTATCCGAACAGCTCCGCCTCCATGATGGTTTCAGGTATGGCCGCGCAGTTCACCGCCACGAAGGAGGCCTGGGACCGGGTGGAGTTCTCGTGAATCGCGCGCGCGACCAGCTCCTTGCCAGTGCCGGATTCCCCGAGCACCAGGATGGTGGCCACGGACGGCGCCGCCTGGATGGCTGTCTCCATGCACTTGCGAAAGGACGGCGCGTTTCCGATTATCGAACGCTTTTCGAACTTCATCAGGCGTTTTTTGAGGGTCTTGTTCTCCACTACCAGGGAGTGCTTTTCGATGGCCTTCCTGACCGTCTTGACGATGGCCTGGCGCTTGACCGGTTTCTCAACGAAATCGTAGGCTCCTTTCTTCATGGCGGCGACCGCGTTTTCGACCGTGCCGTAAGCGGTCATGAGCACGACCTCGCTGTCCGGCGAGATGGTCTTTAGCGTCTCGAGGAGTTCGTTGCCGTCCATGCCGGGCATCATCAGGTCTGTCAGCACTACATCGACCGAGTGGTTGCGACAGAGGTCCAGGGCCTCCTGGCCGCCAAGGGCGGTGAAAACGCGGGCCCCCTCCCTGTCGAACACTTTTTCGAGAGCGAGCACGTTGTTCTTGTCGTCATCCACTATCAATATGGTTGGTTGCTCACTCGACATTCATTTCTCCTTCAAAGCCAGCCGCCATCATCTGGAGCAAGAGGCGAGCCACAATCGTTGCGCCATAGATTTCGGGTGTTTGCAGCAACGAATGCGGAAGTGGTTCACCAGTTTAATGACATTTTGTCACAGACGAGGCAAAACGTCATTAGAAATGGCAAAACGGCAAGAATAGCCCCTACGGGTTGAACGGGACCGAATCTGTCGGGCTGTTTTCCAACTGGTACTCGTCCACGGCGTCCATTGCTGCACCGCCCACGACAAACGCCAGGATGGTGATGACCACGCAGATGATCATGCCGATGCCCCCGACCACAATTCCGATGAGTCCGAACGCCTTGTTGCCCGATTTCTTGATCATGGTCATGATTCCCAGGATCAGGCCGATCAGTCCGAGCAGGATGCCGACGAACGGAACCCAGCAGGTTACCAGACCGAGAATTCCAAAGACCAATGCAGCAACGCCCATGATGCCTCCAGGTTCTTTTCGCCCGACCGCCGGAGCGAATTGCTATTTGACAAGAGTATAGTTACTTTCAGGCGTGACTTGAACTCAAAAAGAGACGGTATCCATGATGCAGATGTTCGCCATTGCAAAGAACACTTTTCGCGAGGCCATTCGCGATCGCATTCTGTACGGATTTCTCTTCTTTGCGGTGCTTCTCATCCTTTTCAGCGTGGTATTGGGCCAGCTCTCTTTCAACCAGCAGATTCGTTGCACACTTGATGTGGGGCTCGCGGGGATATCCTTCTTCTCCGTGCTCATCGCCATCTTCCTGGGCATCACCCTGTTGCACAAGGAGATCGAGAAGCGCACGATCTACACGGTCCTGTCCAAACCGGTCTCCCGTGCGACTTACCTGATGGGAAAGTTCTTCGGCCTGGCCGCCACCATGGCGGTTCAGATCATGCTCATGGTCGCCGTGTTTCTCGCGGTGCTCCTCCCCATGGGAGGCGAGCTGACCTCGGGACTCATGTGGGCCATCGCGCTGATCTTCATGGAGGTGCTCCTCGTCATCTCGCTTGCGCTCTTCTTCACGTCGTTCTCGAGCCCATTTCTCAGCGGCATTTTCTGCCTTGGTATATTCGCGGCGGGGCGCAACGCCGATATGATCACCGAGCTTGCAAAAACGAAATCCCTGGAATGGCTCGGACCCATCCTCGACGGAGTCACCGCAGTTCTTCCAAACTTCTATCTGTTTTACCCGAGCGGGAAGATGGTGGAAGAGTCATGGGCGACGGTGCATGATCAGTTTGTTTCCACGGGTTACCTGGCGTCGACGATCGGGTACGGGTTGATCTACACAGGCGCCTTCCTTGTATTTTCGATAGCGTTGCTCTCGCGACGGGATTTCGTCTAGTGCCCTCGTCCACTGTCTGGCATCCTCTCAATATCGTCGGCGGAGTGCTTCTCGGCCTGGCCGCGTTCATCGCGATCGTCACCGCGCGGGTTTATCTGGACGGAAAAAGCAACTTCGAGATAGCCCGCCGCTTCGATAGGGAGGGGGAATCTCAACGGGCCGTCGCCTCTTTCGAGGACGCTGCGAGGTCGTACTTCCCCGGCAGCCCTTACCCTGAGCGCGCGCTCGATCGCCTGACAATAAAAGCCAAGGCGGCCCAGATGCGTGGTGATGTCGCGGATGCCGTGAACATCTGGGAATCCATCCGGCGTTCGGTCCTGTCGACGCGACACGTGGTTCAACCCAACAAGGATATCCTGGAGCGGGCGGAGCGGGCCATCGTGAGTTTGCAGGCGCTGGAATCCCATCCGGAAGGGAGTCGGGGAACGAGCCGTATTGCGCGACCACGGGATCCGTCACCCATTGCGTCCATCATCCTCTTTGGCGGCCTCATCCTCTGGATAGGCGGAGCTGCCGCATTGTGTGTCATACCGCGCGCAAAGGCGAGATCGATGGGACTCAGGGCCCTGGCGTGGGTCGCGTGCCTGGTGGGGCTGGGTACGTGGTTGGTAATCTGCGCGCTAGCGTAACTGAAGCGTCAGCTATTCTTTGACGACGAACAGCTTCTTGGACTTGGTGATCGGGTTGGCTCCCACCTTGATCTTGATTGCGCCGCGGCGCACCCCCATGGGAACCTCGATCTGCACCATGTCGTCCAGCACGCCGAGGACGGGTGCCGGGACATTGCCGATCCAGGCCTTGACCGCGTCCATGTTCTCGCCGAATCCCTTTCCCTCGATCATGATGAGTTCGCCAACTGGACCCTGGGCGGGATCGAAAGAGGTAATCTTGGCCTGTACCTTCGAGATGCCCATCATGTCGTCCATGGACACAGGGGCAGCAGCGGGAGCGGTAGCCGGTGCGGCATAGGGCGGTGCAGCAGCCGGAGCAGCAGCGGGAGCGGCAACCGGAGCGGCATAGGGCGGTGCAGCAGCCGGAGCAGCAGCGGGAGCGGCAACCGGAGCGGCAACCGGAGCGGTGGCAACGATCGGCGCGGGAGTCGGAGCGGGTGCCGCCTTGGTGGGAACGGCAACCGGTTTGACAACCGAGAAGATGTTCTCGCTCTCGGTGGCGCCTCTTCCGCGTACCTTTACCTTGAACGAGTTGTCGTCGCTGTTCTTGGGAATGGTCACGACGAGCATGGTGTCCGAAGAACCGTTCTCGATCTTGAGGACCTGCCTGCCGTATGTCACCTTGGTCTTGTTTGGACGAAGATCGAAACCGGAACCGTACAGGGACACCTTTGTTCCCACCGGTCCGTAAGCCGGCTGGAAACCCTTGACTTCGAGAGGTATCAGAACCTTGAACTTGTTGCCGGCCTCGGAGCGACCTGCGCCGGGTGCCGTGAACAAGAACTTGCCGGAGTCTGCTCCGGGCGGTATCGCGATGGTGACCTTGTTGGGGGAGTCAATCCTCACGCCGATGGGCGTCTGGCCGATGTAACCGCGAAGACCGCTGTTCTCGAAACCCTGGCCCTTGATGATCACGTATGTTCCCGGAATACCTTTGGGAGGATCGAAAGACTTGACCCGGATCTGGTTGACCACTTTGAATTTCTGCATGGTCTCCGAGGAGCCGCGGCCGGGGACCTCGACCTTGAAACCGCCGGTGGCGACCTTCTTGGCAAGCTTCACCTTCAGGCGCGATGGGGAGGCGTCGATGACCTTGAGCTTGACGCCGTTCAGGGTGACCGTGTTCTGCTTTGTGGTCATGCCGAATCCCGAGCCGAACAGGTGAACTGTTTGTCCGCCGTAGCCCATGGACGGCAGGAAACTCGTCACTCGCACGGGCACGAATACTTCGAACGTCTTCTTGGACTTGGCGCCGCCGCGTCGCATCGTCTGGATTTCGAACTGGTCCGCCGAAGCGCCCGGCGGGATCGTCAGCATGATCTGATTTGGGGTGACCGACGTCGCGGGTATGACCTGGCCGCCCAGAAGGATGCGAACGTGGTTCGGCCTGGTGCCAAAGTAGTTACCATTGATGGCCACAGCGGTTCCCACCGGGCCGCGCTTGGGAGAGAAATCCGAAATCTCGGGCGAGTGCATGACCGTGAACCGCATGGGGATCATGGTGGCGCCGCGATCTTTGACTTCAAGCCTGAACGAGATTGGACCATCGACTACCTTGGTGGGGATCTTGAATATGAGCGCCCCGCCCTCGATCTTTTCTATTTTTATTTTTTTCTCTGACAGGTAGAGCGAGTGATCGCCGGCTCTGGCCCTGAAGCCGCTGCCGTAGATCTTGACCGTTGTGCCGGGCATTCCGAAAACCGGTTCCATGCGCGTGACAGAAAGAGGAGCCCACACCTCGAAGATCTTGTCGCTCTGGACCGTGCCCATCTTGGCCACGATGACCTTGAACTTGCCGGAGACCGCACCCTGAGGCACACGCACCCGGATCTCGTTTTCGTTGGCGAAAGCGACATGACATGCGCGTCCAGTTAAAAGGACCTGAATCCCCGCAGGGTTGATGCCGAAATGCGTACCTTTTATTACGACTTCGGTGTTGATATTGCCCGCTGCGGGAGAGAAAGTTGAAATGTCCGGAGGATAAGCAACAGGGAAGACCGTCGGGTGCTCGTAGGTGCCCAACCCCTTTACGGTGATGTTGAATCGCCCGGACTCGAGGTTCTTTTTGGGAAGAGCCACGGTCATCTTGTTTGAGGAAACTTTGATGATCTTGCATTTTTGATCACCAATCTTGACCGTGTTGTTTTTCTTTTTAGCCGAGAAGCCCGAGCCCGTTAACTCCACGTGTGTGCCCGGAGGGCCCATGGTCGGCTTGAACGCAGTG
>JAUVAN010000157.1 GCA_030591725.1 Deltaproteobacteria bacterium | reverse complement strand
CGAACCTATAATGTTGTTGACCTTTTTAGACGGTTTCAGGAAAAACATCCTGTCCACGCAATTGAGCGTTGCATGATACATTCCGTTTTCCTTCCAGACCCTGATTCTTCGCGCCATACTCCTTTAATCGGTCGTTTGCAGGAAAAGTTGCCAAAATTCGTCCACCGAGTGAAAAAAAAGTGACTGGCACCGAAAACGGTCAAACCAAGAAAGATCGATGAGGACGCCGAGATCAAGATCAACAGCCTGGTGCTCGATCCCGACAGCGCCGCCGACGAGCCTCCCGACTCGTTCCCCAGGACCGAGTGGCCACCCAAAAAACATTGAACAGCGCGATGCCGCTCGATTGTAATGATAAACTAGCCGGGGATGACGAGCAGGATCTTGCCGACGTTCTTGTAGTCCTTGCGAAAGACGTAGCTGAGGCCGCTTCTCAACTTGAAGACCGCCCTCACGGTATTGGAAAAGGAGGCGGGAGGGGTGATCCCCCCCATGATCTTCTGCTTCTCCCAGTACTGTTTCTCCTCGGCGGGGCTCATACCGAGCACCTTCTGGACAAAGGTTTTCCTGAGTTTGCTGCCCATGGCGGCGTTGATGGGGATCGTCTTGCTGCCCCTGAAGCTGCTCCTGGTCTTGAGAAACAGCTCACGCACCTCTGCCTTGCTGATACTTCCGGCCCTGGCGGAGGAGTTGGCGATGATCAACAGATCGTCCGGACTCTCCGCCGCCGCTGGAAATGGGGCGAAGATCATTGATAGGCTCAGCGCAACGCAAGATATCAGGAGCAGCGCATTTCTGGTGGTGTCTCTCACTTCTATTGCCTCTCGTTTCATGTTCTTTCTCTTGGACATGGCGTCCATAAACACTATTCTAAAAAGAAACCGCTATCTGAGCAGCTATTCCCCAGAAACTCTCTCCTTCATCTTCCTTGGCCATCGTCCCCTCCTCGACCTCGTCTTTATGCCACTCCGGGAAGGTAGAGCGATAGTACTCGACCTTCAATGCGACGTGGGGCGACGGCCTGACGTTGAGGCCCCCAGCGAGGATAACCGCCCACTGGTCCTTTGTGTCGTTCGCCTCCGTGTATTCACCCGAAACGTATGGGGTGACGGCAACGCCGCCGAGATGATCCGCGATGGGCAGAGTATAGGCAAGCAAACCGAATGCTCCCTGACCGACGTAATCGGGAGGATAGCCGCCCCCGTCCTTCATTTCCCGGAGGGGACGCTCATTGTAGGTCACTAACCTGCGAACGTATTCCACCTGCGCTCGGAAACCGTGTGATTCGAAGAGCACGTCCAGAGAACCTATCCACTCCCGGTACTGCTCGTTTACGTAATAGTCCATGCCGATGGGGGCGACGGATACAATCCGGTGGTACTTGTCGGTATACTCGCCCGTGTACCCGTAGCCGCCGAGGGAGAACCGGGCGTTTGGATTGTCAAAGGTGTAGCGTAGCCGGAGGCCTGCCGCCGTGTTGCTGTCCAGATCGTACACCTCGTCCATTGGGCCGCGGCCATTGGACAGTGTGATGGCGTAGTGAATCTTGTGGCCGGGCTTCGGGTGGAAGTCTCCGAGCACCACGAAGCCTGTCTGGGCGGAGGGTATGAACTGGCTGGTCAGCATGAATGGGGGTCGGATCGGGATGAGCACCGGCGAGCCGTGTTCGATGTTCCAGATGCCATATGGAGTAAGGAAGCGCCCCGCGATCACCCCGAAGTAGTCGGAGGGTCTCCATGTGAGGTGCACCCTCTCAATGTGCACACCGCCCAGCCTCTCTTTTCCCGCGCTGAACAGGTCTACTACTTCGGTGTCCTCCCGCTCGAAGTCGCTGAAGCCCTCCATCTCTATTTCCTTCTCCTGACCCGTGGGAGCGAAGGTGAACCCCAGTTCCGCTATTGCCGAGAGCGACTCTGTCATCTCCGATTTGAAATACAAGTTGAGATTTTGAACAAAAAAGGTCGAGTCCTCGTGGAGAACGCCTCTGAAAAAACTTCCCTCCTCGGTGACGAATTTGTTGAAGGACATGTCAAAGAATCCGTAGACGTCAAAAGAAGGCTCAAAACCGGTGGGCAGCTCGCCGAGCAGCTGATCCTCCTGTATCTCCTCAACAGCTGACAACCGCTCGTCGAAAGATTTTTGCTGCTCGTCGAGCTTCTTCTCGAGCGCCTCGATCTTCTCGTCCCTTGGATCCGGAGCGGCCGGCGTTTCGGGCTGAGGTTCGGGTGTGGCGACCGGTTCCGAAGAAGTGCCTTCCGGTTCTGTTTCGGTCGGGGGCAGCTCGTCCTGGGCCCGAGATCCCGTCGTCGCCAGCAGCAGCGCCAGAAGGACAAATACGGACGCGATTCTGTTGTGTTTTCGTTCGGTCATTCGCTTACTCCTGACACAAGCCGAGGCCGGCCAGCATTTCGTAGTCCTCATCGTTTGTGCAGAAGCTCTGCGAGCCCATGTCGCAGCACTCGTAGCCGGAGGGGCAGATTCCCGTGTTCCCGGCGCAGTTGTCGAAAGTGCAGTAACCCTCATCGGAACCCGGCTGGACAAGGCAATAATCGGCGTCGTTGCCCGCGCACTCATTTCCGTCCGGCGTACAGACTTCACCAATGCCGCTGGAAACGTCCGTGTCGCCACCGTCGGGCTCGGTATCAGTGTCGGTATCCGTGTCGGCATCCGTGTCGGTATCCGTGTCGGTATCCGTGTCGGTATCCGCCGGCACACAGACACCGTACTTGTAC
Organism: Deltaproteobacteria bacterium; assembly: GCA_030591725.1. Classification (GTDB taxonomy): domain Bacteria; phylum Myxococcota_A; class Polyangia; order JAAYKL01; family JAAYKL01; genus JAUVAN01. The sequence continues at coordinate 6,283 of JAUVAN010000157.1, read as the reverse complement.
TCAAAATCGACTCCGCACCTGTCATCCGGGGTGCACATGATTACCCAACACGATGCAAGTACTACAATTGCTATTTTTCTCATTGATTCAATCCTTGCCAGATGTTCCCAGCTTCCAGTTTTAGTAATTATATATTATTCTATCAACACTGCAACACGATATACCTACCTTTTTATACTGGAGCCTCTCAAAAGCGGTGCCGGACACATTTCGAATGTGTATAATCGCAGGCCATGAAACAGTTTATCCTCGGTTTTATCGTAGCGTCGTTTCTCTGGCTTGGCGCACTATATTCTCAGTCCGCCGGGTACATCGATTTTTTCGGCGTCGGCAAGGAAGCTGACATCGATCTCATCGCTTATGCGCCGGACGCAGGGGTCGGAGAAGAAGACCCTCAAGATGACAACAATAAGAAGTCAAAACGAAAAAAAAGGCGCTCTGGAAGAAAACGAAAATCGTTGAGGAGCGCCGCTCATGATATGGGCGAAACCACCGTGGGCGATGACCTGGGATCCACCGGCAACGGAGAGCTGGACATGAGCAGTCGCGGTGGTGAAGATCAGCTCTCGTCGGCGCGAATAGATCGGGGGATCGACAGCGTGTTCAACGGAATTCAGCGTTGCCTGGTTCTTGTTCCAAGCGACATGCCGGCGTCCGGAAAGGTGGTATTGGGGATGCACATTGCTTCCAGCGGAAGAGTGACAAAGGTCAACCTCAAGGGCCCGGGGGCCATTATCCGGGGTGAGTCCGGCGCCTGCATCCGACGCGTGGTCAAGTCTATCGATTATCCGGCGTTCGACGGACCGGATATGATCGCTCATTATCCCATCGTTTTTGATTGATACTTCGTTCAGCTTCGCCGGTATCCCACGCCCCTGTCCATTGTGACCTCCACCGCCTCGCCCCGTGTCACCAGATGTTCGAGATACGCCAGGGTCTGGGACATGGCGAGCCAGCGGCCAAAGACCTTTTTTCGCGCCCCCAGCGCCTTTTCGCTGAGATCGAAGACCTTGCGAGGCTCGTCGTCGAGCGTCCGCGCCACCCTCTCAATCCGCGCCCGATGATGTCGCACCAGCTGATCCGCTCGCAGCGAAGTGTCTGGCATGTGCTCCCCGTGTCCTCCGAGACCGACCATGGGGCCGAGATCGCGCACTCGTTCGAGGGAACGCACGAACTTGCCGAGAGGATCGGTGCCGTGCACCTCCTCGCGCATGGAGACATGAGTGGCGTCACCCGGAATGATATGATCACCGGTAAAGATCAGGCCCGCGTCCCTCTGGATCAGGCAGATGTGCCCCCGGGTATGCCCCGGAGTGAGCATCACCTCCAGTTCGATCCCTCCCATGTCGACAATCTGCGCGTCGCTCAAGAAACCGTCGGGCACGAACGACTCCTGCAGTTTTCGAAAGAAAGGAAACATGGCTTCCACGCGGTCGCAAAACTCATCGGGCACATCGTGGCGACCGAAAAAGGTTGCGCGCTGCCGGTCCATCTCCGGTTTCGAAAGAAACAACGCAAGGGATCCGGCGTCCGGTTCGGACATCAGCACGCGAGCCCCGAACCCCTGAAGAGTCTTGCCGATACCACAGTGATCGGGATGGTGATGGGTGCAGATCACCTGATCGATGGACCCGGGATCCACACCTTCCTTCTTCAGCAACCCGAGAAGCTCCTTCACGCTGTTGACGTCGTCCATGCCGGTGTCGATCAGACCCACGCCCCGCGGTCCTTTGATCAGGTACACGTTCACCGCACCGAGGGTTGCGGGCATGGGCAACTCCAAAACCCTCAACCAGGATGGTAGCTCTCTCATTTTGTCTCGGGGATTGGAATCACCAGCACCGCGGCGCTGACTCTTTTGTCGTCCATCAAACGGGCGGGGCGCGCGAAACCGCAACCAAATGAAGTCACAACGTCCTTCCCCATGCCGGCCTTTACCAGAGCCTCTGAGATCAACGAGGCACGCGCTTGTGATCTCTTCTTTGCCGTATCGGACGCCTTGCCCCAACGCGCGATCACGAGGAGTCGCACGTTTTCTCTGGTGCCACACCATTTCGCCAGATCGGACACCATCTTCTTCGCCCCGCCAGACAGCTTTCCCCTGCCCTGTCTGGACTCCACCTTGATTGACACTCCAAATTCCTCGCGCCCGACCTTGAAACCGGCTGTCTCCAGCGCCTTGCCCAGGGCATCGATGGCTCGTGACGCCTCCTCCTCGGAAGGATCTCCCCATACCTCCGCCCACAACCTGCGAGTCTCCACGCCCGAGCGCTCCGCGTATTCCTGCTGTCCGGCCAGGTCTCCCTTGACCGACCTTTCGCCCGCAATCTCCAGCGCCCCGAGGATGGGCATGAGCCGCTCCTCAGTCATTTTCCCCGCGTCCACAAGAGAACTGATTACCCGGTACCCGAGGCGAGCCCGCGCCATCATCTCCCTTCCGATCTGTGCCCGGGCGTCGTCCAACGCCTCGCGCTTTCCCTTTTCCAGATCCCCTTCCCTCAACTCCTCCTGCGCGGCAGCTCTTCGCCTGGACTCGTCAACGACTCCTTCGAGGTGCGCCCTCATCCGCGCCCGTTCCAGCTCCTCCTCGAGCTTTACAATCTGCGCGCTCACCCTCTCCCATTCGAGTTCGACCGTGCGCCGGCGCTCCCCAATCTCTTCCACGTTTCGGCGCGCTGCGGCCTCGCGGAGCATGGTCATCGCGAGCTTCGAGTTCAGCATTCCAAGGGTAGCAAACCTGTCGGCCTCCTCCGAGTTCCCCCGGCCCAGGGCTTCTCTGGCCAGGCGAAGATATCTCAGCGACTCGGCCCAGGATTCTTCGGCAACCGACTTCGCCTGTTGTGCGTCGTCGGATTCGACAACCGCCTCCAGCTGCGCCAGGGATGCGGGTGGTTGGATCTCGGCGCATGCGCCGTGGATCATGAGCGCGACCGTCACGAAAGCACAGGCGAGATCAGTCCTCATGAGCATCCTCACCACGCGGATACGCCAGGGTCAGATTCGCGCCCTTGCGCAACAGCAGCAGCCGGTCGTATCTTGACTGAACCAGCTTCAACTTCCGCTCCAGCTCATCGAGATCTTCCTGCACACGCGCGGCCTCTTCCTGGACGGCCCATGCGGACAGAATTGCCCTGATAAGATTTATCTGCGCAGGTAAACGCTCCGCCAGTATCGCCGCGGGTCGGCGCCGTCCTTCCCGGAGAAGCGCGAAGCCTTTCTCTATCCAGGCCTTCGCCACATTGATCTCCCCCGCAACCACGTGGGCATCCTCCCGCTGCTCAATTTTCTCCAGCTGAGCGCTCGCGCGCCGCAAGGCGGCCGCGCTCTCCTTGAGCAGATCTCCTCCCCGCGCAACGGACGCCCACAGGGCCGTCACGCAGATCGCAATCACTATCGCGGAGATTGCCTTTTTCATTGATCGCTCAATCCCCAAAAGGGTTGGTCACAACGATGGTCTGTTCCCGTCCGGGCCCCACCGAAACCAGGCAAACCGGACAACCCGCCAATCGGGAAATCTCATCCAGGTAGGCCCGCGCATTGGCCGGCAAATCGTCGAGTTTTTTGGCCTCGGTGATCTGCTCACTCCATCCGGGTAACGAGCGATAGATCGGCTCGACCCGTCCCAATCCATGAACGGGAACTCCCTTCACCTCACGCCCATCGATCTCGTAACCGACGCAGACCTGTATCTCGTCGAGGCCGGTGAGCACATCCAGCTTGGTGACGGCCAGCCAGGTTGCCCCGGAAATCCTCGCCGCGCGCCGAACCACTACCGCATCGAACCAGCCGCAACGCCGCGGACGCCCGGTTGTGGAGCCGAACTCCGCGCCGGCCTTCCGCAGGTAATCGCCATTGTCGTCATGAAGCTCGGTGGGAAAAGAACCTGCCCCTACCCTCGTGGTGTACGCCTTTGCAATGGCCACGATCTCGTTGATCTGGGTGGGCCCGATCCCCGCGCCCGCGCAGGCCGCTCCCGAAACGGTGTTCGACGAAGTGACAAACGGATAGGTGCCGTGATCCACATCGAGCATGGCGCCCTGGGCGCCTTCGAGCAAGATGGACCGCGATTCATCGATGCTGTCCTGGATGAGCTCCAGGGTATCCGTGACGTACTTCTCCAGCCGTTTCGAGAGGGGGGCAAGCCCGTCCATCACGTCTTTCACGGTCGGGATTTCGCCTGCTCGCTCCCGGAGCATGGGCTCCCAGTACGAGAGGGTCTCACCGAGTTTTTGCTCGAGAAGCTCAAGATCGTACAGATCGCCCACGCGAATTCCCCTGCGCCCGACCTTGTCTTCATATGTGGGGCCGATTCCCCGGAGCGTGCTTCCAACCGGCACCGAACCCGATCGCTTCTCCTCGCGAAGCCTGTCCAGGATGAGGTGGTGGGGCAGGATCACGTGAGCGCGATCGCTGATGGCGAGCTTTGCATCGGCCAGCAGCCCTGAATCGTCGAGCTGGTCCAGCTCCCCCACCAGAACTCCGAGATCTATCACCATGCCCTGACCCAGCACACAGAGCGTGTCGGGGCGCAGTATCCCCGAAGGAATCAGGTGAAACACAGTCTTTTTGCCCCCCACCACGAGAGTGTGACCGGCGTTGTTTCCGCCCTGAAAGCGAACAACAAGATCCGCGTGTTTCGCAAACAGATCGACGACCTTGCCCTTGCCCTCGTCACCCCACTGGGTTCCGACCACTCCGACGATAGTCATTATTTCCAGCCTCCAGTCCTGATTGAAACCTCGCGTTGGTAACACTCCATCCGCCCCGACGTCAACGGTATAGCCCCTCCCCTTTTTCACGCCCCTCCCTTTCCATCCGGTCCGCGTTGCGCTACAGGAACCACGTGGAAAACGATGTCAAAACAAAGTGCGGGTACGCGACAGTGATCGGTCGTCCCAACGTGGGCAAGTCAACGCTCCTCAACCATATCCTGGGCAGAAAAGCGTCCATCGTCACGTCCAAGCCCCAGACCACGCGCAACCGGGTGCTGGCGGTGCACAATGTTGGGGATTCCCAGGTGATCTTCCTGGACACACCCGGGCTTCACCGTCCCGAGGGCTCCCTGGGACGGTACATGATGGAGGCGGCGCTAGGCGCGATCTCCGAGGCGGACGTCTGCGTATGGATCATCGACGCGAGCCATCCCAGACGATCCGGCGGCCTGCTCCGTGAAGAAATATCCGTGGCCGAGAGCCTCAAAGACCTCAAGGTCCCCATAATCGCGCTCATCAACAAGGTAGACCGGATCAAGGACAAGGGCCTGCTCCTTCCGATCATGGAAGAGACCTCGGCCATCGACGGCATAGAAGAGGTCATACCCATCTGTGCGCTCAATGGTGACGGGGTGGACCTCTTCATGGCCGCCCTCCTCGAGCGCATCCCGTTCTGCCCAAAGTTGTTTCCCGACGATATGCTGTCCGACAGGGCCGACCGTTTCTTCGTCTCCGAGCTCGTGCGCGAAGCCCTCATCGACCTCACCCGACAGGAGATCCCCTACCGGACGGCTGTTGTCATCGACCAATTTGTGGAGGAGTCCAGGCGCTGCGTGATCCACGGCACCATTCACGTGGAGAAGAAGAGTCAGAAGGGCATCATCATCGGCAAGGGCGGAAGCATGATCCGGGACATCGGCATCAGGGCCAGGGCTCAGGCGGAGAAGTTGCTCGGCTGCCCGGTGGATCTCAGATTGCACGTGAATGTATCTCCCGACTGGACAAAGAACCCGCAGAGACTGAAGGAGATGGGGTACGAATGAAGCGCAGGGGCAGAAGGAACCACGTTCCTCACCACCCGTCGCGGCTCGGCGAACTACCCCTCGTGGCCGTGCTCGGACGGCCCAACGTGGGCAAGTCCACCCTGTTCAACCGCCTGGTGGGACGCGCCGTGTCCATCGTGGAAGACCGCCCCGGCGTAACGCGGGATCGGCTCTACGCCGACGCTGACATCGATGACAAGAGATGCACCCTCGTGGACATGGGCGGCTGGGAGATCTCGCCGGACGGCCCGGTGGAAGAAGGGATCAACAAGCAGTGCCGCATTGCCCTCGATCAGTCGGATCTCATCCTGTTTGTCGTCGATGGGCGCGCGACCCCCACCAACGGAGATCACGAGACCGTGGACATCCTGCGGCGTTCGCAAACGCCGAGCATCATGGTCATCAACAAGATAGACGGCGCGAATCACGAATCGGGAGCGGGAGATTGCTTCAGCCTGGGACTAGATCCATACGTCATGGTCAGCGCTCTCCTCGGCAGGGGATTCGGAGCGCTGGAGGATCTCATCT
>JAUVAN010000039.1 GCA_030591725.1 Deltaproteobacteria bacterium | reverse complement strand
ATAGAAATCGGCGCCGACGGGTTCATCTACACCGCGGAGCAGGACAGCGGTGAAGTGACGCGCATCGACCCCGACACCAAAGAAGGCACTGTAATTGCCTCCGGGCTCATGAATCCAAACGGCCTCACCTTCAGCCCGAACTACGACATTCTCTACGTCGGCAGCTTCGGCGGAGGGATCATCTACAGGATGATGATGAACTGGGATGGGACCGCCCAGCCATGGGAGGAGTGGGTCACTACCTCACAGATGCCGCCGGGAGCAACGGGACAATTCGACGGTATGGGCGTTGATATTTGCGGGAACGTCTACATTTGCGATTACGGCATCATTCACATCTACAGGATCAGTCCGGACGGCCAGGACATTGTGGACCTTATCAACCTGAGCGGCGAATCGTATTGGATCCCCAATATGCAATGGGGCTCGGGGTTGGGTGGTTGGAAGTTGAACAATCTGTACGTCATCGACATGAGTCAGGATCAGATGTACGAGATCCCTGTAGAGGCGACCAGCAAGGACATACCTTACCCCTGACAGACATCCTGCGCAGAACAAGAGTGATACGAGGAACCGGCATCATGCGACAAAAAGCAACAGCGTTTCTTACATGTGCTTTTCTTCTGACGGTCGCCTGTAACGACTCCGGCTCAACACCCGATGACGGCTACGACGCAGGAACTCCGGACCTCAGAGGCCCTTGCGAACCGGCCGACATGGTGGGCTTCTTCACTGTTCAGCACGAGCACGACTACTCCGCAGTGAGCGGCGAGGTGAAGGGCGGGGTCGTGCCCGTTACGGTTCTTGAGGAGGTGCTCGCTTCGGGGGACTGCCGGCTCCTGAGGCGAAACAATCCGGTCTGCGATCCCGCATGCGAGGCCGGCTGGACCTGCGACTTCGACGGATCGTGCATTCCTTACCCTCAGCTGCTCGATCTGGGAGACGTGACGGTTCACGGTCTCAACAAGGATGTAACCATGCAGCCGGTAAACTACTTCGACACAGGTATGCCCCATCCAGGGTTCGATCCAGGCGCCAACATCAGACTGGAAACGAAAGGCGGAGATCTCGATCCTATCACTCTGTACGGTCGAGGTGTCACGCCGTTAGCTCTCCCTGATGAAACGTGGGTACTGCGCGCCGACGAACCCCTCGAGATCTCCTGGACGCCGGCCAACGACGAGCAGGCGGAAGTGAAATTGAGAATCAACATCGACCAGCACGGCTCCACCCCGGTTGAGCTGTGGTGTGTGGTGGAAGATACGGGCAGCCTCACGATACCCGCAGACGTCGTTACGGAATTCAAGGGATACGGCGTCTCCGGATACACTCAGGCCAACGTCTACAGACAAACGGTAGACTCTGTTCAGACTGCGCCCGGATGCGTGGAGTTCACGGTGTTCTCCAGGATGGTGGGCGACCTGCAGGTCGAGGGACACATCCCGTGCTCCGGCCCGGGCGACTGCCCCGACGGCATGACCTGCGATCTTCCAACCAACACCTGTATCTGAAGTTTCGGAGGCATGCCATTTTTCGAAGGGCGCCTTTCCCCGATCGCTGATAGGATGCTCTCGTATACAAACCGAAAGAAGAAGCGATGAGATATTTGTTATTGGCACTATTGGTTTGCGGCGGGTGCTCGGACGATAACGATTCGGCCGGGTGCAACAAAGGGGAGTTCGACGGCGATCTATGGATCAGCACACAAGAGGCTGTTTCAGCCATCGCGGGATACACCTCGGTCTCGGGAGATCTTTCAATCAACTGCCCGTTGTGCTCCGACCTGAGCGACCTGGCCTGCCTGACCTCGGTGGGCAGAGACCTGGTGGTCGGGGGCAACAACGCCCTCCCCAACCTGGACGGTCTGGACGGCATCACCTCGGTGGGTGGGTGTCTGCAAATCGGAAGCTCGTTGCTCGAAGGCAATGGCCTCATAACCAACCTGGACGGATTGAGCGGCATCACCTCGGTGGGCGGGGGCCTGTCCATTCAGTACAACGACGTCCTCACCAACCTGAACGGGCTGAGCGGCATCACCTCGACGGGTGATTACCTGTCCATCATCGGGAACAACTCCCTCACCGACATGAACGGGCTGAGCGCCATCACCTCGGTAAGCGGGGGCTTGAGGATCATGGGAAACAGCGCCATCGATAATCTGGACGGCCTGAGCGGCATCACCTCGGTGGGCTGGTACCTGGAGATTCTGAACAACGACGCCCTCACCAACCTCGACGGGCTGAGCGGGATAACCTCGGTGGACGGAAGCCTGGAGGTTGAAGGCAACGCTGCCCTCACCAGCCTGGACGGACTTGGCGGGATAACCTCGGTTTTTGAGGACCTGATAATCATTGACAACGATCTCATCACCAACCTCGACGGACTCAGTGCAATAACCTCGATGAATGAGGACCTGGAGATCATTGACAACGCCGCCCTCACCAACCTCGACGGGCTGAGCGGGATAACCTCGTTGTATGAGGACATGGAGATCAAGGAGAACGCCGCCCTGCCCGACTGTGAGGCATGCGAACTGCTCGACCAACTGACCAGCGAGCCCGGTGATATCAATGTCCACGACAACCTCGACGACACCTGCACGCCCGTGCCGGATGGCTGTCCGTAACGCGCAGGACAGACGCCAGGCCCCCGATCCTTCTTTTAAATATGCGCTCTAGAGGCTGATAACCGACCATACGTCGGTTCGCCACTGCATCCCGCCGTTGACCTGGTGGTTGCCCCAGTTGATGTACGTCGGCGCCTCGTAACTCCAGATTCCGTCAGATAAGTCGAACGCGCACCAGAACAGATGGCTCACTCCCGCCGGGTCCGGGATGGACGCCGGCGCGGTGATCGAATCACCCACCAGTGAGATCCCGCTGCCGATCTCGCTTATCTCGTAGCTGACACTGGTCGAGGTATATTGGAGCGTCACGGCGAGCATCTCTGTATCGCTCGGGATCAGGAAGCCCTGATAGTCTGTGGTGTAAGTGTCGACTCCCACCCGCGTGTGCAGCTGAACCCAGACGTGCGTTGTGTCCGCAACTTTGTCGGTATCGTGCTCGAAAGACAGAGATACGTGGTCTACATCGACATATCTGCTCGATGAATCCGACGTCCATCCGATATTGGTGTTATCGAACGGCCCGAACCAGTACTCGGTGATATATCCCTCCATCTCGAATTTCTTCGAGCCGGGAAACTGTATCGGGTCATACCACCACATGGCGTGGTTGTTGGTGGTCTGTGCGCTCGACCAATCTGCCTGGTTATTTGAGGTCCAGTCATCAAAATAGAGCACGTTGCCCGTGTCGGTATCCGAATCGGTGTCGGTGTCCGAGTCGCTGTCCACGTCCGAATCGGTGTCGGTGTCCGAATCGGTGTCGGTATCCGAGTCGCTGTCCACGTCCGTGTCTGAATCGGCGTCCGTGTCACCTCCATCGGGATACCCGGAGAAAGAGCTCGGAGTGTCGCCACTGCAACCCAACAGGAACAATAGCAAAGCCAGGAGAACAAAATGGAGGGACGAAATTGGCATGCGGTACCTCCGGGTATTCCAGTGCACAAATATTATACATCCAAAACCAAATTCTGATTGCAGGAAAAACAACCGTGCAGACCCCAGGGCCAATACCCATCACATTTCACTCTGGATTACGAGGTTCTGCTCCTCCGGCCCTGCGCAGGATCTTTGGAGTTCGTGACGTTACTTGTTGGGAGTCGGGGCGAGGATCATGGTCATGGTCCTGCCCTCCATGCGGTATGACTGCTCAACCACCACCATGTCCTTGACCTCCGCCACGACCCTGTCAAGCAACCTGGCCGCGACCTCCGGATGGGCCATCTCGCGCCCCCGGAAGCGGATGGTGATCTTGGCCTTGTTGCCCTCCTCGATGAAGCGCTTCACGTGCTTCATCTTGAAGTCGAAGTCATGGGAGTCAGTCTTGGGACGAAACTTGATCTCTTTTACTTCTATGACCTTTTGCTTTTTCTTGGCCGCGTTCGCCTGTTTCTTTTGCTCGTACTTGAACTTCCCGAAGTCCATGATTCGGCAAACAGGCGGCTCGGCTCTCGGATTGATCTCAACCAGATCGAGCCCAATCTCTTCGGCGATGGCAATCGCTTGTCTGATGGGATAGATGCCGAGCTGCTGGCCTTCGGGGTTGATCACCCTGACCTCTGCTCGACGGATCATGTCGTTTATCCTCACCTTGGGGGGACGTGGCTGACGTGAAAAGTTCTTCCTGATAACTGACCTCCTTGATCAGGGGCTATAAAAGCCCTCATAAACCAATAATACCCTAAACTTTGGGTTCTGTGCCCTCATTGACCATCCATTCGAGAAATTCGTCAAGCGGTTTGAACCCCAGATCGCCCGAAACACGGGTTCGAAGCGAAACCCCCCGTTGCTCGACCTCTCTGTCGCCAACAACGGCGATGGCCGGAATTCTCATCAATCGGGCCTTCCGGATCTTGGCTCCCAGCTTTTCGCTATCCAGGTTGAGAACGACGCGCGCGCCTCTTTGCTCCAGCGCGTTGGCCACCTCTCGCGCAAAATCGTGTTGTCCGTCGGTCACGGTAAGCACCGCCACCTGCTGCGGCGCTAGCCACATGGGGAACGCGCCGGCGTAGTGCTCAATGAGAATTCCGAAGAAGCGCTCCATGGAACCGAGGATGGTGCGATGCAACATGACCGGGCGGTGCCGCTTTGAATCCTCGCCGATGTACGCCAGATCGAAACGGTCGGGCAGGTTGAAGTCGACCTGGATGGTGCTGCATTGCCACAGACGCCCGATGGCGTCGCGTATTTTGATATCGATCTTTGGCCCGTAGAACGTGCCCTCCCCTTCGTCGATCTTGTAGTCGATGCTCTCCGCCTCGAGTCCCTCGCGCAGCGCCGCTTCCGCGTGCTCCCATATCTGCGGATCGCCAATGAACTTTTCTGGTCGAGTGGAGAGCCTGATCTCCAGATCGTCGAAGCCGAAGTCGCCCAGCAGAGAATTGGTGAATCGAAGCAGGCGTCGAATCTCGTCCGAGAGAAGGTCCGGCGGCATGAAGAGGTGCGCGTCGTCCTGAGTAAACCCTCGAACCCGCAAGAGCCCGTGTAGCTGGCCCGAGCGCTCATAACGATAGACCGTGCCGAGCTCCGCCCAGCGCAAAGGCAAGTCGCGATACGACTTGAGGCTATTGCGGTACATGCTGATGTGGAACGGGCAGTTCATGGGCTTGATGTAGTAGGGGTTTCCCTCCAGATCCATGGGGGCGTACATGCCCTCCGAGTAGTTCTCGAGGTGCCCGGAGGTCTCCCAGAGACGGGACCGCCCGATGTGGGGCGTGAACACGACATCGTACCCGTTCTTGATGTGAGCCTTGCGCCAGTGATCCTCGATGAGCATCCGGATCATCGCTCCACGCGGATGCCACAACACCAACCCGCCGCCAATCTGCTCGTCGATGCTGAACAGGTCTAGCTCGGTTCCCAGCTTGCGGTGGTCCCGCTTTTTGGCCTCTTCCAGGGCGGCCAGGTGTTTTCTGAGATCTTTCTTGTCCGCAAACGCTGTCCCGTAGATCCGCGCCAGCATCTTGTTGCGCTCGTCACCCCTCCAGTAAGCGCCGGCGGAGGAGAGCAGCTTGAACGACCTGAGAAATCGCGTACTGGGAACATGAGGTCCCGCGCAGAGATCCACCCATTTTCCGTGGCGATAGATGGTTACCTGCTCGTCCTCCCCGATACCGTCGATGATCTCCAGCTTGTACGTCTCGCCCATGGATTCGAACAGATCGCGCGCCTCCTGCCTGGAAACCTCGACGCGGACGAAGTCATGCCCCTCCTTGATGATGGAGGTCATCTCCTTCTCGACGGCCGCGAGATCTTCCTCGGTGAACCCTCCATCGGGGCGATCGAAATCGTAGTAGAATCCGGTCTCGATCGATGGGCCGATGGTCACCAGGGTGCCGGGAAACAGACGCTGTACGGCGTCTGCCATGACGTGGGCCGTCGAATGCCGGATGACCTCGAGCGCTTGTTCCTGTCTCGCTTTCAGTCCAACCGGTTTCGCTCCTGTCGGAAGCGGGGCCTGCAGATCGAAGATCTCGCCGTCGATGACAGCGGCCAACGTCTCATTGTCGATGGACCCCGAGGAAGCAAGCGCAGCCCCCACGGTACCCGGAGCGAACCGTTCCTGGAGGTTACTCATGGTTCGACACCATGTACTGTAGGCACGAGCGGGATTGAACCGCTGACCCCTACCGTGTCAAGGTAGTGCTCTTCCACTGAGCTACGTGCCTTCCTTTCAACGACCATCAATGTCGTCATTTGAAGCAAACGTCTCATATCAAAAGGAAAAATCAGCGTCAATACTCATCTTAACAACGGCCGGTCTCGGGGGGATAGAGGCTCTCTATGAGCTCCTTGTTCCTTTTCCCGATCACTCTCTTGCGGAGCTTGAGGCTGGGCGTCAACTCGCCTGTGTCCATGGTGAACTCGGTCGGCATGATGGCAAAGTTCTTTATTGTCTCGTAGGATTCCAGTTGCAGGTTCATCCTGTCGATATCCCTGGAAACCGCTTCCCTGATCATGGAATCTGCGCTAAGCGCCTTGCCCCGCACAGCGACACCGTTCTCCTCTGCCCATTTTTGCGCATATTCCAGATCAAGGGTGAGCAACGCCGTCAGGAACTTCCTGCCATCGCCGAAAACCACTGCCTGGGAAACGAAACGACTCTCGAGGAGCCTGGTCTCTATGGGCGCCGGTGCGATGTTCTTTCCCCCGGAGGTGACGATGAGATCCTTCTTGCGATCCGTAATTGTCAAGAAACCCTCATCGTCGATGACACCGATATCCCCTGTATGAAGCCACCCCCCCTTGTCGAGCGCCTCGGCGGTCTCCTGCGGCTTGTTGAGGTACCCGGTCATCACCCCCTGACCGCGAACGAGAATCTCGCCGTCATCGGCGATCTCAACATCGATGTCTTTTCCCGCCTGCCCTACGGTGCCGAACTTGTAACTGGTTGGCCTGTTGAAATGGGAGAGCGACGAGTTCTCGGTCATCCCGTACCCCTCCACGATCATGAGATCGGCCGCGTGGAAGAACTCGATCAGGCTGCGCTGAATGGGCGCTCCGCCAGAAACCATGAATCGTATCCGTCCGCCCAATCGCGCCTTGAGCTTGGAGAACACCAGGCGATCAGCGATGGACGCCCTGGCCTTCAGCATTCCGGTCACGGGCTCGCCGTTCTGCTTCTTTTTGCTCACCTCGGAGCCTACCTGGACTGCCCAGTCGAAGATCTTCTTCTTGAGACCACCCGCTTCCTCTACCTGGGCCAGCACACCAGCGTGGATCTTCTCGTAGAGACGCGGAACCGTTGTGAAGAAGCTGGGCTTGACCGATCCCGCGTCGTCGACGGCGGTGAGCATGGAACGGGCAAACGCGGTGGTGAAACCGGTCCTCAGGGCCGCGTGATACGTGAGCTGGGCGTACACATGAGCCAGGGGCAAGAACAGGAGGCATATGTCGTCCGGGAGCATTCCAAGATCTGAGTCGATGGTTGCAACCACCGAGGCCATGGCGCCGTGCGTCAGAATTGCTCCCTTGGGCTGCCCCGTCGTTCCCGAGGTGTAGATTATTTTGGCCACGGTGTCCGGCGTCACTGCGGCGATGCTTTTGTCCAGTCCATCGCCATTGTCGGCGAGCAGCTTCTTGCCCTTCTTGACGTATTCTTCAAATGGAACGAGCAGTTCGCGACTGTCCATCGGCATGACGTCATCGAGGGTTATCTCCATGGGTGGCGGCTTGCCCGGTCGCGCCATGGGTGTCTGCGTATCCGTGAAGTAAACGATACGCCGAATCTTGTCCGATATGGGCGCCTTGCCGTCGTCGCCGAAGAGCGCCTTGAACTGGACGGGACCCTCCAGAAAAAGAACCGTGATGCCCGAGTCCTCCAGAATATAGTCCACGGTTTCCTTGCCGAGGCTCTGGTAGATGGTGACTGTGCGAGCACCGGTCATGAGGATGGCAATGTCGGACTCTACCCACTGGCGGCGGGAATAGGAAAAGATCCCCACGTTCTGCCCATGCTCCACGCCGTCGTCCATGAGTGACGCCGCGATGGCGCGAGAACGCTCGTTCCACTCTCTCCACGTGTAGGGAATCCACCTGTCGTCCCGACGCTCGAGCAATGCCTTCTTGTCGGGGATCTCGTCCACCCGGGCGAGGAAATAGTCCAGAAGCGTTTTTGAGAATGCCATCTATCAGAAACCGAAACTGAAGCCCGCAAAGATATCGAAATTGATGGCCCATCCGTCGAGGAAAAGCACGTCGATGGGAACCTCCACGACGATACCTACGTTGTCGTGGAAATAGTAAGCAAAACCGGGGCCAAGCTCCACGTTGAGAAAACCCGGCGTGGGGAAGTAGGGATCCTTGTCGCCGTCGCCATTGTTGTCCTCGGTTCCCTTTACCCGGTACTTGATATGCCCGTAACCCAGACCTCCGAACAGAGAGATCCGCAACCCACCGGACTCCACGACATTGTAACGAACGCGAAGGTTGGCAAGCCATCCCTGACCCACCAGCGACTCCTTTTCCTCAACGGCCTTACCCCCCTGGTCAAGGGGCTTTGTGAGCGCCACGCTCTTCTTCCACTCCGCCTCTGTGTTCGGGGTCTCACCGGCCGGGTAATCGCTGCACGTGGCCGTGGCGAGCCTGTCCTCGTCGCCATCGGTGGCATCCCAGCAACTCTGAGGTTGCGTGAACGTGTCCATCTTGACGTCGAACCGCCCGGTTATCTCCAGAGCGAGCCTGGGGACAAGATAGAAACCAACGGCCAGACGGATGGGAATACCGGCCCAGGCCGCCCCGGAGGGAGTGGCATTGACGCGAGCGATGCTGTTTACGCCGTCTTCCGTACTGAGCCTGTTGAATTCCATCTTCTGGGACATTATCCCGAAGCCCGATCCACCACCCAGGTTGACGTAGAATTTGGACGGGCCGCTCGGCTCCTTGTCTCCATCAGAGGGCTCGCACACACCCGTATCACCGCAGAACAACCCGACGGCGCAACCCGTGGAAGGATCGCAGGGCTGCCCATCTGTGGGCTTCCCGAAGGTGCCGCAGGTGGGATCCCACGGCGGACACGGCGTACACTCCTTGGGCGGGCTTTGGCCGGGTAAGGCGAGAAGGACGTCCGCCTCGGGCACCATGCCGACCATGTACGGTCCCTTGTTCGATGCGTGGCCGCACACCAGGGCGCCGCCGGAATTGTATCCCTCGATGTAATAACTTATCGACGATGGATCGTAGACACGAATTTGCCCCTCATCACATGAAACCTGAGCGCCCATGCCAGGCCCCATATTGGTCATCGGCAAATCCTTGAACTGATTTCCCCCGTCAAAAACGTATTTGACAACCACGTAGGCAATTGCCCCGCTCATGGTCGGATCGAGTTCAAGGTACAGGGGAAGCTCGTGCTTCTGTCTCTGTTGCGGCGGAGGCAGGTGGTTTCCGCATGGCGGAACATTGGGTTCGATGGGGCCGGTGTATGTGGAGAGGGGCGAAGGACCCGGTATCTCGCCCGGCACGACGATGGAGGAAAGCAGTGCCTGGCACTTCGCGTCGTTGACCTGTGACTGAGCCGCCTGGTAAATCACATCGATATCAGGGGACGACAGAAACGGGTCGACCATGACCGTTGGATCCAGGCACAGGGCGACGGTGAAGTCGTGCTGTCCCTTGTCGTTGTCTCCGAAGCCGCCGATCCAGAGAACACCGTAGCTGACATAGAGCCTTGCCAGGGTCTGCCGGTCCAGATCCGGCGCAAAACCCAGAGCCTCCTCGAGGGCTGCGGTGGCGCCTTCCAGATCCAGGTTGGAGTACGCGTCCATCGATTTCTTGACAAGAGAGAGGACCTCTCTCTTGGGATCGGATTGAGCCCCGGCGCTCATCGGTGCAAGGAGTACCGACAGGAGCATCAACACCGGAAGTGCTTTGAATGCGCGCGACACGATCTGTACCATCATTTCTCCGTAACGACTTTCTGCACCCGAAAAAACCAATTAAAAACGAACTGCGATACCGGCCTGAATGTCGAAATTCAAAACGAAATTGGGCATGAGAACATCCGCGAGAAGCCCAAAATTAATGCCAAAATTATCTATAAACCAGTAGTAACCGTCGAGGCCCAGCTCGATTCCGAAGGGTCCGGATTTGCGGAAGAAATTCTCGGATCTCGCATCGGAACCGTCCCATCCACCGTCATTGTCGAGGGTATCCTCTTTGCACACGAGGTCATTTTCCTTGAACTCATGACCCCACAAATCCTCGGCCCCACTGATATCGTCGCTATCATCGGCGGCTATCTCCGGCGGGCAATCCTGGTAGGAAACCCGGTTGAGAATGTTCATCCATCCGAGTCCGAACAGAGCGTTGAGCTCGAAACCACCGTGGTCGTCCGAGCCCACGATGCGGTAAGCAACATTCAACAGGAGTGACGGCTCCAGGGGTAAGGGCTTGGGCCTGTCCTTGGACACCGCGGCGTCTTCCGAATTGGCCAACATTGGTATGTCCCCCCTGAAGGATATGCCTATGGCGAGCTTGGCGACAGGCAGGTAGATCATGGGCTTGGCACGAATATGGAACTTGGACCACGCAAAGCCCGTACCGACGGTAAGGCTCCCATCTGAAACCTGGTTGTAGGGTTGCTCCGCGCCGCCTGTCACGAGGCCCGCGCCGGTACCGGCGTTAATTGACATGCGGAAGTGGGGCCCGTATTCCCCCCAACCTCCTCCTCCGCCGCCGCCACCGTCGCCATCGGTCTGGGTGCAGGTCTCTCCGATGCAGGCCAGCCCGGAGCAACACTCGGAATCCGAGTCGCACAGATCGCCGAACTGCTTGCATGCGCTGTTGCAATCCGGGTTCCAGGGCGGACATTCCTCCCGGCACACACCGGGCGGGGCTTCGTTGGGCATCGCCGGTGGCGGGACCGTCAGCGTTTGCACTATGGCGGTTTGATGCGGTTGCGCCTCGGTGCCCGAGGTGCCCAGCCACCGGTTGGCGGTGTCGAGCACCGCGATGTAGTATTCGATTCCGGTCGGGTCGAAAGTCTGCAGCACGTCGCAGCCGATCATGGCGGAGTAGCCGCCTCCCTTGGGCTGCATTGGGACCTGTTGATAGATCCGCTCACCGATGGTTCGGTAAAAGAGTATGACCTGGCCCACCTGCACATTGGGGTTGACCCGCGCGAAGATCGGAATGGGCGTCAACCTCACCTGCTGTGTAACCTGTGTATGCTGCAACAACTGCATTGTCGCCGGACCCGGCTGGGGCTGAGGATAGGCCGGCTGGGGCTGAGGATAGGCCGGCTGAGGCTGAGGATAGGCCGGCTGGGGGGCAGCTCCACCGCCGCATCCACCGGGGGCCTGAGCCTGGCTCTGGGCGCCCTTGAAGAGCATCTCTACATCTGGAGTGGAGTTGAGCGGATCGAGCATCACTGCCCTGTCCAGACACACTGCCCTCTTGAAATAATCCAGGGCTCCGGCGTTGTTCCCGCTGCCACCGAACTCCACCATGCCCATGTTGACATATGTGCGCGCCAGCGCAGGACCGCGAAGATTGTACTGATTGCACAGCGCCTCCGCTTGCTGGAGCAACTGCATCGCCTCGGGGAACTGCAGGTTCCCGTATGCGTCCATTGCCTGCTGGTTGAGCTGCGCAACAGTTGCCTGCGGCCCACCGACCTGGGCGCCAACATTACCTGAGAACAACAACACCCCAAAACACACGGCCCACACGGGCCTCGCCACTAACAAAGGCAATCCTCTCATGTGTCGCATCCGTTCCTATTCGCTGGGCGGCACGTCAGTCCTTACGAACTCCACCCGCCGGTTGGCTGCCCGACCTTCATCGGTCAAGTTAGTATCAATTGGTTTTTCCTCACCCCATCCGACGTACTCCAGCCGATCCTTATCGATCTTGCCCTTTTTGGTGAGGTGCTTCATCACTGCTTTCGCACGCTTATTGCTCAACTTCTTGTTGTACCTGTCCTTGCCCTTGCTGTCGGTGTGCCCCTCGATGGAGATATTGATCTCCGGATTGTCCTTGAGCACCATCGCTACCGTGGCGAGAATCCCGTATGAGTCTCTCTTGATCTTCGCCTTGTTGTACGCGAAATGAATTTTCTGGTTGATGCGAAGATGTGTTTCTGTGATCTCCACACCCTCGTACCGTTTGGGACAACCCTTCTCTTCGACGATTCCCTTTTCATTGGGACACTCATCATCAATGTCGAGCACGGTGTCAGCATCGTTGTCGTTGTCCGGACAACCGTCGTCATCCTCGTAACCGTCCGGATCCTCCGGCTCGTTGATGCACTTGTCTGCGGTGTCGAGTATCCCGTCCAGATCGTTGTCGAGTTCCGGACACCCGTCGTCGTCCTGGAAACCGTCCTTGTCCTCGGGGTCCAGCACGCACTGATCTACCAGATCCATCATGCCGTCGCCGTCGGTATCCTGATCCTCTGGACAACCGTCGTCGTCCTCGTAGCCGTCAAAGTCCTCGGCCTGGTCAGGACACTTGTCGACATCGGCGCAGATGCGGTCGAAGTCCTCGTCGATGCAATCCGGAGGCAACGGCTCCGCCACGACCACCGAGGGACCGGCGCACTTGTCCGGCGGGGAGTTCTTATCGGCGATGTCCAGGTTCTTGATTGCCAGGTTATAATGAAATCTGGCGCGGCTTCCCATGCCCTGGCTGATCTCGAGTTCGGCGAATTTGAGGTGCGTCTTGACCATGGCGAGCTCCTTGGGAGCACACACATAGGCGCCGTTTCTCTCCACCTGTTCCAGCTTGGCACGCGCGGTATTTATGCCTCCGCGCAGCTTGGCGGTCTCCGCACAACCCGAGGCGCCCAGCGCAAGCGCGATGACTGATACTACCAATGCTCGTACGACAGAAACGGACATCTATCGGCCCCTTTCCTTGCTACGTTGAATAGCGATATCGCGAGCTTTTTGCGCAAAAGTGCGGGCCTCCCGGGCGTACTCGACGGCAGCCTCGTAGTCGGAGTAGCCGACCTCCTCGCGGGCCTTGTGGATCAATTCCACAGCCGAATAGTACTCGTACGGTGCATCGCACATGGGCAGGCCGATCATGCCGGCAGTCTGCCCCTCCTCGGTGGAGACGAGCTCCGTCCCCGGATCGGTTGCCAGGTTCTCCGTAACGGGAGACAGTCGATCGAGTTGATCACGGGTACAATGAGCTCCTGCGACTTCTGCCTCAGCAATTGCCTGGGAAGCGGAAACCACCACGACGGAGAGTTCTATAGGGGCACAGCCCACACAGACAATCACCGTCAACCATATGCTTGTTATCAACAACCGAGCGTTCACGCGCAGTCCTCCAGACGGTGAAAATGCTTAAACAATTGATCAATCCTAGTTACCAAACTCACTTCAACCAGTCAACATGCATGAAAAAATCTTGAATACACATTCTGATCATGACGAGGCGTTGCGAATGGCCCTGGAGATCCGCGTAATGGTCCTGAACTCCTGGGTCATATCCTCCGTGAGTTCCACGGCGAACCTCTCTTCTACAAGGGCGAGCAGCTCCAGCCTCGCCATTGAATCCAGGCCCAACTCGAAGAGATCGGTCTCCGTGGTGAGGCGCCTGTCACCCAGTAAACCACCAAGAATCTCCTTGATACTATTCACCAGCGCCGAGGCATCCGGATCGAAAACGATCACGGACGAATCGCTTTTAGAGGCGTCATTCATCTGTTCTTGACCTCCTGCCAGGCATCCTCAAGCTCCTGGAGCGTGCAATCCGCGATCTCGCGACCCGAATCGCGAACGAGCCCTTCAACACCCTTGAATCTATTGGCAAACCGAGTACAACACGCCCGTATGGCCTCCTCGGGAAACTGCCCCAGGTGCCTGCCCCACTGGGCTACAGAGAAGAGGAGATCTCCCAGTTCGTGTTCCACGGCGGTCCGATCCCCGCTCGCCACTGCTTCGTCCAGCTCCTCCAGTTCCTCGCGGACCTTCTCTCGTACGGAAGCCAGCTCCGGCCAGTCGAACCCCACGCGTCCAGCCTTCTCTCCCATTCTGGCAGCCTTGAGCAGTCCCGGAAGATGGGATGGCAGCCCGTCGAACAGACCACGACCTTCCTTTTCTTTTTTCTTGATTTTTTCCCAGTTGACCAGCACCTCGTTCGCGCCGTCGATCCTGGTGTCTCCGAACACGTGCGGATGCCGGTTGACCATCTTTTGGGAAAGGCCCGTCACCACATCAGCCACATCGAACTCGCCCTCTTCTCTGGAGATCTCGGCCTGAAGCATGATCTGTAGAAGCAGATCGCCGAGCTCTTCTTTCAAATCGGCCGGCTTGCCCGCGTCTATGGCATCCATCACTTCGTAGGATTCCTCTACAATAAAAGGCTTGAGGCTTTCGTGGGTCTGCTCTCGATCCCACGGGCATCCGCCCGGCGCGCGCAACTTTGCGATGATCTCCGTCAGTTCCGCGAACGCCTCCGCGGCCCTTTCCCCTGCTGATTTCTCGTCGTCTTTCACGGCAAAATCGGTACCACGTACAAGAAAAAGCGGCAAGGAAAGGGAGCGGCCTACAACTGCGGAACCAGACTCTTTCGCGAGAGCTCCTTCGGCGGATTTTCGGTCATATAGAACGGCTGGCCGGTGGACTCGAGGACTGACAACCACATCTCCCCCTCCGGATCGACCACCTTGCGTTCGGCGACGAGCGCCGAGATCGGGATGTGGGTGAGCATGGAGTGGGATCGTCCTACAGCCATGGCGGTCCGGCCCGACATGCCCGCATGAACCGCCGCCTGTGCCAGGTAGCCGCAGAAGATCGCGTCCGTCGGACAGGCGGGCGCGGAGCGAATGATGTAGCTTGGATCGATGTACTTGAGAGTGAAACGCACCCTGTCCTGGAAACGGGAAGAGATCTTTTCTTTCAGGAATATACCGATATCGCCCAGAGCGACGTTGCCCGACGCGTCGCTCCCCTGGAGGTTCTCCAGGTGACGCTGGCCGGCGCCCTCCGCAACGACGATGACCGTGGATTTACCCACGTCGAACCTTCTTGCCAGATAGGCGTACAGGCCGTTGTCACCTTCCAGGTCGAACGGGATCTCGGGAATGAGGACCAGGTTAACGTTTCGCATGGCCAGCGCCGCGTTGGCTGCGATGAAGCCGGAGTTTCTGCCCATCAATTTGACCAGGCCGATCCCTCGCTCGGCGGATCGCGCCTCCGAGTAGGCCGCGTTTATCGCGTCCGATGCCAGGCCAACCGCAGTCTCGAACCCGAAGGTCTTGTCCACGAGCGCGATGTCGTTGTCGATGGTCTTGGGAATACCGATGATCCCGATGTCGAGACTTCTTCGCTTGATCTCCTCGTGCAGCGCGAGCGCCCCGTGAAAGGTGCCGTCCCCGCCCACCGTGAACAGCAATCCGATGTTCATCCTCTCCAGGGTGTCCACCATCACCTTCGGCTCCTGGGGGCCGCGGGATGTTCCGAGGATCGTCCCTCCCATGGTGTGACTGTTTCTCACCATGTCGGGGTTGAGATCCACCGTGGGATGTCCAATCGAAGGGTTCAGGCCGGAGTACCCGTAGCTGAACCCGACGATATCTTTAACTCCGTAGCCGTGATGTAGGGTCATCACCAGGCCGCGGATCACGTTGTTGAGCCCCGGACAGATCCCGCCGCACGTCACCATACCCGCCCTGAGTTTCGACCCGTCGAAGTAGATATGCTGCCTCGGTCCGGCCAGCTCCATCGACGGCGGCTCCTGCCCATCTGAAAAATATTTCTTCACAGTGTCGAAACACACATCGGCGATGACCCGCTTGTCGTCCGGCACAAAGTCCGCGAGCAGATCCCCCGGCTCGGTGCCCAGATTGATCGGTGACGGTATCTTCGCCGGTCCGAGCTTCTCAACGGTCAGATCGTTCACTTGATCCTCCTGCTTCGTCGCCTGTCGCTACCGTACGCGACAGGAGCGATGTTGCGTCACTTGGAGTATCGCGTCAATGACGGCTTGGAGAGGTAGTGGAGTGACTATTCTTGGGGGCCACTAAAAGTAACCACTTCCTACAAAAAGAACTGTAGCTCGGCGAGTACTACGTAGGCGTTCCAGGCCATGTGAATTAACATCCCTGGGATCAGGCTGCCGGATTTTTCACGCACAATTCCCAGCAGTAAACCCAGTACGAAATGACTTATGAAACTATAGGGCAAAAGATGGAGAACACTGAACATTGCCCCTTGTACGACTAATGCACTCGAAGGTTTTATCAGGCGTTTGAGGCCAAAGTAGATTATGCCTCTGAAGGCGATTTCTTCGAGTACTCCAGGTAGCAGGCTAGACACTATGAGTATGTGCCAAATGGACCAGCCTTCAGTCAGCAGGAATACGGTGTCATCCAGCACTTCTATGCCGATATAATGAGCCAGCCAGATGTAACCGCTCATGAAAATAAAGAATAAAACTCCGCAGACCAGGGAGTACCCAATTGCTGTCCAGGTAAACAACGAGCGAGGCACCATTTGAGATGCAATTTGACGAAACTTGGGAACTGAAAACGCAAAGATAATAATTCCATCGACAATGCTGAAAACGACGAGAACAAGCGGCCTGCTTTCAGAATCCCAAAGGCCCATCACCAGTGAGGAAGCCAAGAGCAGCCCGAATAGCCACATGATTGTTCTCAGCTGCCTCCAAGCATCGGTCGCATGAAGTTTGCGTGCACCACTGACGGAACCACTGCCTACGGTTTGGCTTGATGCGTCTTTCAAAGAGAATCCACACTCTGTACAAAACTCTGCTGTTTCTCGTAGCAAAGCGGCGCAACTTGGACACTCTTGGCGTTTCACTTGAGCCAGCTCGTCAGCTACTGGTTTTTCTGAGCATTACAGCGGCCTTGAGAGCTCTCGCCAACGCCACGACTACGACAATTTTCACAACGATCCCTTGCAGAATTGTGACCGGTTCAACAATCGCGTTTGTAACGTGCACCACCAAGAATATCGAAAACGCCGTGATAATGGCCGCTAGTGGCGAGTACTTGCTCCAGAAGGCAAGCCCCACCATCACCGCCGCCAGAAACAGATTGATAATCAACCCTCCCCAACGTTCCATTTGAGCCATTTCCCTGTACTCATCGACGGTGATCACCTGCCCATTGACTTCTATCGGTAGAAGCTCGGACGGATTTGACTCCAAGATTTTACCCAACTCAACATCAAAGGAGAGTTGATTTATGTAAAACATGACCACGCCGAACACCGCGAATAATATGGCCAGAACCCACAGCGTGGTCATACCATGTTGAATTCTGTCTTGTTGTAACCCGGTGTCCACCTGCTCAAGAGTTTTAATTGGCGCGCCACAGGACTGGCAGAATTTGTCTTGGGATTCACCGAGCTTTCCACACTCAGAGCAGTTTACTATCTCGGATGGCAGGGGAATTTTCCGATTGTCCACCTCGAGCTTGACGGCTTTCTT
>JAUVAN010000259.1 GCA_030591725.1 Deltaproteobacteria bacterium | reverse complement strand
TACACGCCCTTCTCGGTTGTGAGCAGTGCTTCTTCGAGATGGCGCACCATTCCCCATACATTCTCCACTACCTCGTCCGAGAAAGGATCGAACATGAGAACTTCGAGGACGGCAATGAACGCACCATCCGGGTCATCGATTTTATCCCTCAACACCAGCGAGGCTCGCAACTTGAGATCCGCCTTGCGCGAAGAATCTTCAACGCGCGTGGTGCACACATTATAGACACGAACGAGATCGTCCCAGCGCTCCGAAGCCTCGCCCAGGCCCTCGACCATCGTGAGAATCTCTTCACTCGTGGGATCGACCTCGAAGGCCTTGAGGGCCACGTCGAAGGCCTTGTGCGGATCTTCCGCCTTCTCGTTGAGCGTGTTGACATGCCTGGTATAGAACTCAACCTTCTTTTCGTCCGTCTCGGCTCGCCCCGCCAGCGCGTTGTAAACGGTTGCCAACCGCTGCCAATTCTCGGCGGCGACCGCAAGCCTGTCGACTGCGTCGAGCATCTCGACGTTCTCGGGGTCCAGACCGAACGCCCTCAATACGGCCTCCAGCCCCTTGGCCGGATCTTCCAGTTTCTCCTCGAAGATAGAAGCGATCTTCATCCACCATTCGACCTGCTCTGAGACCTCCTGCGCCGTCTTGGTCATGACGACGTACACATCATTGATCTCGTTCCACAATTCCATACGGTGAGCGGCTTCCTCCACGGTAGGAATGACCGGATCAAGGTGTCGCAACGCGTCGAAGGCTTGCCTGTGCCAGAACCAGGCCTTGGTATTGTCCTCGACATCTTCCTCGCAGATCTTGGCGCCCCGCTGCAGCATCTCCAGTTTGAGATCCTCATCCTCCTGGCGCTGGTAGCGTCCGTAGATCAGCTTGAGGAGCTTGTCCCATTCGCCTGCCTCGACATACACATCGTCCAGCACGTCCTGCCGTTCCTCGTCGGCGCCGTCCATGCCGACTACACGTTCGTAGGCGTCGATGGCCCGATCGAGATCCTTGAGCTCGCTTCGGGACCAATCTCCCAGGAGGACCATCAGTTCTTTGAGCTTTTCGTCATCCTCCGTGTGTGCGATCTGTTGCTCCAGCACCTCTACCGCTTCCTCGTATTTATTGTCCTGTGCCAGCACTTCCCTGAGCAGATTGAGGGTGGGTAGATTCGCCGGATCTACCTCTGCGATGATCTTTTTCAGCTCGGCGGTTGCCTCCTCGGACTCGCCCAGCTTCTCGTGGAGGATGCTCGCTCTCTTGAACAGAATCGAAGCGCGCTCGGCATGGTCCTCGGCGTGCGGAGCCTGGCGTTCCAGCACTAGCGCCAGCTCCGACCAGTCCTCGATACGCTCGTAGTAGCGCGAGAGCGCCCCCAATCCCTCGACATCCTCACCGGCCTCCAGCACCAGGCGCCATGACTCCATGGCCTCATCCGCTCGACCGAGGTTGTCATCCAGCACGTGGGCTATCCTGCGATGTTGCTCGGCCCGATCATTCACGTCCTCCATGATCTCGAGCTTCAGCCTCAACACTTTGACCAGATCTTCCCATTCCTCTTTCTCCTCGTAACCACGGGCGAGAGCCTCCAGGGCTTCCTCGTCTCCGGGCAGGGCATCGAGCACCTCGTACCAGGCCCTCACGGCGCCCTTGTGATCCTCGAGGCGGTGAGCGCAGATCATGGCCTTTTTCTTGAGCAGTACGGCCTTCTCCTCCGGCTCTTCGACCGCCCTGGCCCGCATGCTGAGAACATCGAGGAGCCGCTCCCACTGCTCGCTTTCCTCGTCGATGGACTCCATCAGCTCGAGGGTCTCACCATCGTTGGGCGCAACGTCAAGCACCTCACGAGCCTTCTCGTAAGCCTCCTCGTTTTGGCCGAGCCGTTCCCTCAGCATGACCGCCGATCTCAAGAGGAACTCCCTCTTCTCGGCCCTGTCCCGGGTCATCTCCGCCCGCTTTTCGAGGAGCGGAATCAGCTCTTCGTATTGCTGCTCCCTCAAGTATAATTCGTCGAGCGCTTCCATCGCTTCGGCGTCTTCGGGCGCGAGATCCAGCACCTTCTTGTATGCATCTGCGGCGCGGGCCACGTCCCCGATCCTGATGTGATAAATCTCCGCCAGCCGCCTGAACGCCTCGATCCTCTTGGCCCGGCTCTTGGTTGTGGCCGCTTCGTTTTCCACTACCTCCAGCAGCTCGTCCCACTTATCGGTTTCGGAGAGCAACCGCTTGAGGGCATCCACGGCGTCCCGAACCTTGGGATCGTTTTCCTGGATCATGCGCCAGGAACGGATCGCCCCTTCCAGATCTCCCAGTTGTTCCTCCGAAAGACGCGCGGCCTCGCGAAGACGAACGGTCTGAACCGCCGCCGGCAGGTGAGGCGCACCGGCAGAACGAAGGAGAAGGTCCCTCAACGATCCCCAGTCGCCTCTTGCGCGAAATCTTCGCTCCAGATAGGTGGTGGCTTTTTGATCTTGAGGAACGTAATCGAGAACCTGCATCATCCGCTCTTCTGCGGTGGCATCGTCGCCGCTTCTTCGGGCGCGCTCCGCCTGCTGCTGAAGACTTTCAATGAAATCCTCTTCTGACATTCCCTCCGGCATTACCTCCGGCGCGGATACTCGATCGGCTTCGAGTTCCTCGTACTGGCTTTCCTCCTCGACCTCCTCGACCACCTCGAAGTCGTTCTCCGCCACCTCCGCCACGGCGTCCGCGAGGGGATCGGATTCCTCCTTGAACAGTCCGTCATCGGGCTCCTCGAAGGGTGTCGCGTATTGTGGCTGCCCCTCCTCCTCGCTTACAACGGTCGGCTGGGGCATCTGAGATGCGCGAACCTCTACTCCCTTTGAAAGGTTGTCGATGAACTGTGCGTCCTCGGGGAACCCCAGGGGCTCCACCTTCTTGATCCACTTGAGCGCTTCTTCCGGAGAACCGGTTTCCTGCAAGTAGATCTTGGCCAGACGGCGTATCATTGGCGCCTGTTGTTCCAGATCGCCTGCTGAATCAATGACTTTCTTGTATATCTCGACCAGAGCCTCGAAATCCCCCATCTCTCCGGCCTTGCTCTCGATGAACTCCACCGCCTTGGCGCTTTCCGGGGTTGCAATGAGTGCCAGTCTGGCCAACTCAAACACCTCTGTGGGCTCGGCGCCACGCGCGGCCTTCATGAGGAATTCGGAGGCCCAACGATGATCTTTTTTATTTTCATCGGTGGTTGAGGTCACGGCAATGGTACGGGCAAGATCGAGCTTCACTTCCGGGTTCTGCTGGTCGAGTTTGTGCGCCCTCTTGAGCGCCATGACCGCCTGATCGGCGTCCGACAGATTGGTGCTCAGAATATGGGCGAGTTCCCTGTACAGAGCTATTTTGCGTTCGCCGTCCTTCTCCACCCTTGCTTCCAGTTCGCAGAGCTTTGCCGCGTTCTTGAAGCTACTGGCGCGGTAGTAGATCTCCCTCGCGCCGTAGATGGCAAGCATATTGGTCTTGTCCAGCTCTATGGCCTTTCGGTAGTGAGCCAGCGCACGCTCGTCGTCACCCATGGCCCGCTCCAGCACCTCGCCCGCCTGCTGGTGCAGGTCGGATCGAATGACTACCTTGGTGCCGTTCACGTCCGCCTCGGCGAGAAAATCCAACCGGGACTCTGCCAGTTGCAGGGCTCCTTCCCAGTCTTCTGCTTCTCTGTAGACGCCGTCGAGCTTGTCCCCGATACCCGCGTGTGTGGGATCCTTGTCGAATCCCAGGAGAAGCACCTCCGCCCCCCGCTGCATGTCATCGAGCTTGTCCAGGTAGACCTCTCCGGCCCTGAAATACAGATCGACCACTTCCTGATCGTCCTGGGTCACCTGCGCCCTGTACTTGAGCAACTCGGCGAGATACTCGTAGTCTCCATCTTTTTCTGCGATATCGCACAAATTAACGAAGGCTTGCGTGTCCGTCGGATCTCGCTCGAGGATGGCTTGGTATTTCTCGGCATCTGACATGTGAACGCTCTCTTGTTTAAAAAAAGACTTTAAACTTTAGCACATTAGAAAAACTTGTTTCAATACCGAAAACAATAACAAGTCATATGTTTTCATTTGACGCTCCAGCGTGCCACAGCTACATAACGAAGCCTGAACAGGAGAAAATCGATGAAACTTGTTGAATGCGTACCGAATATCAGTGAAGGCCGGGATAGGAAAATTATCGACGCCGTCGCCGCCGAGGTAGAAGCGGTGGACGGTGTAGAGCTTCTGGACGTGGATCCCGGGGCGACCACCAACCGAACCGTGTTCACGCTTGTGGGGCCGCCTGACGCAGCTTCAGAGGCCGCCTTCGCGCTGATTCGCAAGGCCGCCGAGCTCATCGACATGAAAACCCAGACCGGCGAGCACGCACGCAACGGCGCAACTGACGTATGCCCCTTCGTTCCCCTGACGGGCATGACCATGGAAGATTGCGCCCAGCTGGCGAGAACCCTGGGAAAACGGGTCGGAGACGAGCTGGGAATTCCCACCTATCTGTACGAGTTCGCGGCCTCCAGACCGGAATGGGCAAATCTGGCCAACATCAGAAAGGGTGAATACGAGGCGCTCGCGGGCAAACTGGGAACCGAGGAATGGTGCCCTGATTTCGGTCCCAACCAGTGGAACGACAGCGTTGCAAAGACCGGCGCAACCCAGATAGGCGCGCGCCCGTTTCTGATCGCGTACAATATCAACCTCAACACCCGGAATACCAAGTTCGCTCGCAGGATCGGCCTCACGATCCGCGAGGGGGGCGGCGCTGTTGTCCGCGACGAGAAAAATAAAAAAGTGCGCGTACCTGACGGGAAGTTCCTCAAACACGAGAAGGGTCTGTTCGAGCACTGCAAGGCCACCGGCTGGTTCATCGAGGAGTTCGGCTGCGCCCAGGTGACCATGAACCTCACGGACTACACGGTCACACCGCCCCACGTGGTCTTCGACAAGGTCTGCGAGCTGGCGCACGAGATGGGAGTGCGGGTAACGGGATCGGAGCTGGTGGGCCTCACTCCGCTCGATGCAATGCTCATCGCGGGCAAGTACTACATGGACAAGCAGGGTGAGAGCGCCGGCGTTCCCGAGGAAGACCTCATCGACGCGGCTGTGCGAAGCATGGGACTGAGCCAGGTTTCCAATTTCGATCCCGGGGATAAGATTGTCGAGTACCGCGTCGCGAGTCCGCGGCCTCTGGTCGGACGCACAGTGACCGGTTTCGTGGACGAGCTCTCACGGGATTCTGCGGCTCCCGGCGGCGGCAGCGTGGCGGCGCTTTGCGGGTCTCTCGGCGCGGGGCTGGCGGCCATGGTGGCAAATCTCACCGTCGGCAAGTCCGGGTACGGCAAGGTCGCCGGCGAGATGCGGGACATCGCCGTCAAGGGACAGGATCTCAAGGATCGCCTCGGAAGGGCTGTGGACGACGACACGTTCGCATTCAACGAGGTCATGGCGACATTTGGAATGCCGAAGGGCCCCGACAAGGATCTGGCGCTCCTCAATGCCAACAAGAAGGCGACGCTGGTGCCCCTCTCGGTCCTGGAGATGACACCCGAGGTCATAGACCTGGCCGAGGCGACCGGGGATCGGGGCAACCGCAACTCGCTGTCCGACTCCGGGGTTGCAGTTTTGTGCGCGCGCACGGCGGCCATGGGCGCGTACTACAACGTGCTCATCAATCTCGCAGGGATCGACGACAAGGACTTTGTCAACGAGACCAGAACGCGAGCCGAAAAGGCCATCGAGATCGTCACCTCCCGTTGCGACAAACTCGACGCCACCTTCCGCGACAAACTCACCGAACCGCTGAAATAGGGTTCAATTATCGAACCGAAAACATACCGCGGATATAAAATCCGCGGCCACGATGCGCTTCGCGCTAGCCGGATTTCCAATTCGAAGTTTAAAGATCCCGCCGTAGTCTGCGGAGGCGGACAATCGTCTTCGAAGTCCAACTCCAAAGATCCGGAGCCTGGCCTGCCATAGCCGCCAGCCCTATTGCGGTCAGCGCGTTGATCCAAATCCGTTGAACAGAGACAGTCGATCGATGGGTAGCCTACTCTTGAAGCTCATCGCCTGGTTCTCGCGGTCGTTGTTTTGCTCAAGAAAAAACCTGATCCTCGAGAACCTTGCGTTGCGTCAACAGCTCAATGTCCTGAGACGCTCGGTCGATCGTCCAGGGATAGGAAATG